>JBEQAM010000074.1:0-8276 GCA_041640375.1 Rehaibacterium sp.
AAGCGGGAATCCCCATGCCTTTCGCGGAATGCTCGGGTGATGTCCCGGGCAGTGGCTCCGCCGACACTCACACCACCGTCTCGAGCAGCCCCCGCAAGGCCGCGGCCACGGTCTGCCGGCGCACTGCCTCGCGGTCGCCATCGAAATGGAACACCTCGGCGACGGGGTAGCCACCACGGCGCTTCCAGCCGACCCAGACCGTGCCGACCGGCTTGTCGGGCGTGCCGCCACTGGGCCCGGCGATCCCGGTCACCGCCACCGCCACGCTCGCACCGGAATGGATCAAGGCGCCGGACACCATTTCCACCACCGTCTCGCGGCTGACCGCGCCGTGCGCCATCAGCGTCTCCGGCCGCACGCCGAGCAGCGCCTGCTTGGCTTCGTAGCTGTAGGCCGCCAGCCCGCAATCGAACCAGTCCGAACAGCCGGGTATGTCGGTGATGGTCTTGGCGATCCAGCCGCCAGTACAGCTCTCGGCGGTGACCAGCATCAGATGATGCGCCTTGAGCGCGCGGCCGACCTGTTCGGCCAGTGCGTGCAGCGTGCTGTCGTCGGGAATGGTGGCGGTGTCCATACGGCTAGACTATAGGGCTCGCCCCATCGCGACGCCATGCGGATGACCGCCGCCGACGCCAGCCAGCACACTCCGCTCATGCGCCAGTACTTCGCCGCCAAGGCGGAGCATCCGGACATCCTGCTGTTCTTCCGCATGGGCGACTTCTACGAGCTGTTCTACGACGACGCGCGCCGTGCGGCGAAGCTGCTCGACATCACCCTCACCCAGCGCGGCAATTCCGCCGGCCAGCCGATCCCGATGGCGGGCGTGCCGGTGCATGCGGTCGAGGGTTATCTGGCGCGGCTGGTGGCGTTGGGCGAGTCGGTGGCGATCTGCGAGCAGATCGGCGACCCCGCCACCAGCAAGGGGCTGGTCGAACGCAAGGTGGTGCGCATCGTCACTCCCGGCACGGTCACCGACGAGGCGCTGCTGGAGGAGCGCCGCGACACCCTGCTGATGGCGCTGGCGCGCGGCAAGGCCGGCTACGGACTGGCCTGGGCGGACCTGTCCGGCGGGCGCTTCCTGGTCAGCGAAGTCGCCGACGAGGACATGCTGGCCGCCGAGCTGGCGCGGCTGGAGCCGGCCGAGCTGCTGCTGCCCGACGAGGACGGCTGGCCGGCATTCCTGTCCTCGCGCACCGGCCTGCGCCGGCGCGGGCCGTGGCACTTCGACCCCGACAGCGGCCGGCGCCAGCTGTTGCGTTTCTTCGGCACCCACGATCTCAGCGCCTACGGCGTCGAGGACAAGCCGCTGGTGATCGCCGCCGCCGGCGCGCTGCTCGGCTACCTCGAAGAGACCCAGAAGCAGCAATTGCCGCACTTGACTTCGCTCGCGTTCGAGTCGACCGAGGACACCATCGCGATGAACGCGGCCACCCGCCGCCATCTCGAACTGGACACCCGCATCGACGGCCGCACCGGGCACACCCTGGTCGGCGTGCTCGACTCCACCGTCACACCGATGGGCGGCCGTCTGCTGCGGCGCTGGCTGCACCGCCCGCTGCGCGACCACCGCACCCTCGGCGAACGGCATCAGGCGGTACAGACGCTGCTCGATGCGCGTGCGTTCGAACCACTACGCGAGGCCTTCCGGGGGTTGGGCGACGTCGAACGCATCCTCAGCCGCGTCGCGTTGCGCTCGGCACGGCCGCGCGACCTGTCCACGCTGCGCGATGCGCTGGCGATGCTGCCGGCGCTGCGGGCGATGCTGGCGCCGCTGGACTCGCCGCGTCTGCGCACGCTGGCCGGCGAACTCGGCGAGCACGCCGACTCGGCCGCTCTGCTCGCCGCCGCGATCATGCCGCAGCCGTCAGTGCTGTTGCGCGACGGCGGCGTGATCGCCGACGGTTACGACGTCGAGCTGGACGAGCTGCGCCGGCTGAGCACGCACGCCGACCAGTTCCTGATCGAGCTGGAAGCCCGCGAGCGTGAGGCCACCGGCATCGCCACACTCAAGGTCGGCTACAACCGCGTCCACGGCTACTACATCGAGATCAGCAAGGCGCAGGCCGGGCGCGCGCCGGCGCACTACACGCGTCGGCAGACGCTGAGCAACGCCGAGCGCTACATCACCGAGGAGCTCAAGGGCTTCGAGGACAAGGTGCTCAGCGCCCGCGAGCGTGCGCTGGCGCGCGAGCGGCTGCTGTGGGAACGGCTGCTCGACGCGCTCAACGCCGTGCTGCCGCCGCTCAAGCGCTGTGCCGCCGCGCTGGCCGAACTGGACGTGCTGGCCGGCTTCGCCGAACGCGCGCAGGTGCTGGACTGGTCGCGCCCTGTCTTGTCCGACGAACCGGGCATCCGGATCGAACGCGGCCGTCATCCGGTAGTCGAAGTGGTGCGCAGCGAACCGTTCGAGCCGAACGATCTGGTTCTCGACGAGGATCGCCGGATGCTGGTGATCACCGGCCCGAACATGGGCGGCAAGAGCACCTACATGCGCCAGAACGCGCTGATCGTGCTGCTGGCGCACATCGGCAGCTTCGTGCCGGCGGCCCGCGCGCGGATCGGCCCGATCGACCGCATCCTCACCCGCATCGGCGCCGGCGACGACCTCGCCCGCGGCCAGTCCACCTTCATGGTGGAGATGAGCGAGACCGCGTACATCCTGCATCACGCCAGCGAACGCTCGCTGGTGCTGATGGACGAGATCGGCCGCGGCACCTCCACCTACGACGGCCTGGCACTGGCCAAGGCCTGCGCGCTGCGACTGGCGCACGGCAACCGCGCCTACACGCTGTTCGCCACCCACTACTTCGAGCTGACCGCGCTGGCCGAGCCCGGCAGCGGCATCGCCAATGTCCATCTCGATGCGGTCGAGCACGGCGACAGGCTGGTGTTCATGCATGCGGTGAAGGACGGCCCGGCCAACCGCAGCTTCGGCCTGCAGGTGGCGGCGCTGGCCGGCCTGCCGCGCACGGTGGTGAGCGATGCGCGGCGCTACCTCGCCGAACTGGAACAGCGCGGCGCAGGCGTACCGGACACCTCGCCGCAGGCGCTGGATGCACCGCAACAGATGGGCCTGTTCGCCGGCCCGGCCCCCGCGCTGGAGGCGCTGGCCGCCATCGATCCCGATGCGCTCACCCCCAGGCAGGCGCTGGAAGCGCTGTATCGCCTGCGCGGCCTGCTCTGAACGGCGACGCGCGTCATCGGCGCCCGCGTCGACACCCGACCCGATCCACGCCGGCGTAACACCGGACTGGGCAGGCTGAGCCGGCCTCGATCATCGGCCGAAGGCCAGCCGCCTACCGCGACATGGTCTGGAAACGCGGACATTGGAGCGCGTCATAGCCCTGCTATATCGCAGCCTTAGAAACATTCGATTTCCAGCCGCGTCGACCGCGGACTATGGTGGCCGGGGCGGCGATGCGCAGCACGCCGTCGTCACAATCACCAGCCGGGAGAACGCGTCATGTCCACTGAAGCCAAATGCCCGTTCAAGCACGCCGCCGGCAGCGGCCCGTCGATCGAGGACTGGTGGCCGAACCGGGTGCGGGTCGACCTGCTGCACCAGCACTCGTCCCGGTCCAACCCGATGGGCGAGGATTTCGACTACGCCGAGGCCTTCAAGCGCCTGGACTACCAGGCGCTCAAGCAGGACCTGCGCGCGCTGATGACCGACTCGCAGGACTGGTGGCCGGCCGACTTCGGTCACTACGGCGGCCTGATGATCCGCATGGCCTGGCATGCCGCCGGCACCTACCGCATCGGCGACGGCCGCGGCGGCGGCGGCCGCGGCCAGCAGCGCTTCGCCCCGCTCAACAGCTGGCCGGACAACGCCAACCTGGACAAGGCGCGGCGGCTGCTGTGGCCGATCAAGCGCAAATACGGCGCGAGCATCTCGTGGGCCGACCTGATGATCCTCGCCGGCAACGTGGCCCTGGAATCGATGGGCTTCAAACCGCTGGGCTTCGGCGGCGGCCGCGCCGACACCTGGGAGCCGGACCGCGACGTGTACTGGGGCGCCGAGGGCACCTGGCTGGAGGACAGGCGCTACTCGGGGGAGCGTGATCTGGAAAACCCGCTGGCCGCGGTACAGATGGGCCTGATCTACGTCAACCCGGAAGGCCCGAATGGCAACCCGGACCCGGTCGCGGCCGCCAAGGACATCCGCGATACCTTCGGCCGGATGGCGATGGATGACGAGGAGACCGTCGCCCTGATCGCCGGCGGTCACACCTTCGGCAAGTCACATGGCGCCGGCGATGCCTCGCTGGTCGGCCCCGAGCCAGAAGCCGCACCGATCGAGGCCCAGGGCTTGGGCTGGATCAGTCGGCACGGCAGCGGCAAGGGTCCCGACACCATCACCGGCGGCCCGGAAGTCACCTGGAGCCAGACGCCGACCCAGTGGAGCAACCACTTCCTCGAGAACCTGTTCAAGTACGAGTGGGAGCTGACCAAGAGCCCGGCCGGTGCCTATCAGTGGGTAGCCAAGGATGCGCCGGAGATCATCCCGGACGCCTTCGACCCGGACAAGAAGCACAAGCCGACGATGCTGACCACGGACCTGACGCTGCGCTTCGATCCGGCCTTCGAAAAGATCTCGCGCCGCTTCCTGGCGCATCCGGACGAATTCGCCGACGCCTTCGCCCGCGCCTGGTTCA
This sequence comes from Rehaibacterium sp., assembly GCA_041640375.1. Classification (GTDB taxonomy): domain Bacteria; phylum Pseudomonadota; class Gammaproteobacteria; order Xanthomonadales; family Xanthomonadaceae; genus Rehaibacterium. Next base: position 4,656 of record JBEQAM010000074.1, read on the forward strand.
AGCTGACCCACCGCGACATGGGACCGAAGTCGCGCTACCTCGGCCCAGAGGTGCCGGCCGAGGACTTCCTCTGGCAGGACCCGGTACCGCCGGTCGATCACCCGCTGGTCGAGGCCGACGACATCGCCGCCCTCAAGGCGCGGGTACTGGCCTCCGGCCTGTCGATCAGCGAGCTGGTGTCCACGGCCTGGGCCTCGGCCTCGACCTTCCGTGGCTCGGACAAACGCGGCGGCGCCAACGGCGCCCGCATCCGCCTCGCGCCACAGAAGGACTGGGAGGTCAACCGGCCGGCCCAGCTGGCCAGGGTGCTGCAGACGCTCGAAGGCATCCGCACCGAGTTCAACGCGCAGGCCGACGGCGGCCGGAAGATCTCGCTGGCCGACCTGATCGTGCTGGCCGGCTGCGCCGGCGTCGAGGAAGCCGCCCGGCGGGCCGGTGTGGCCATCACCGTACCATTCGCACCCGGCCGTACCGATGCCTCACAGGCGCAGACCGATGCCGCCTCCTTCGCCCCGCTCGAACCGATCGCCGACGGTTTCCGCAACTACCGCAAGCCCGGGGTGGCCATCCCCTCGGAACACCTGCTGATCGACAAGGCGCAACTGCTGACCCTCACCGCCCCGGAGATGACCGTGCTGGTCGGCGGCCTGCGCGTGCTCGGCACCAATGCCGACGGCAGTCGCCACGGCGTGTTCACCGACCGCGTCGGCACGCTGAGCAACGACTTCTTCGTCCATCTGCTGGACGACGGGCTGGTCTGGGCGCCGACCTCGGATGCCGCGGACGCCTTCGAGGGCCGCGACCGCCGTAGCGGCCAGGTGAAGTGGAGCGGCACCCGCGTCGACCTGGTGTTCGGCTCCAATTCCGAGCTGCGGGCGCTGGCCGAGGTGTATGCCTGTGCCGATGCCGGGGAGAAGTTCGTGCACGACTTCGTAGCGGCCTGGGACAAGGTGATGAACCTGGACCGCTTCGACCTGCATGGCTGAGGCGCGCCAGGCGACGCGCTGCGCGGACGGGCGGCCTCATCGGAAGCCGCCCGTCGCGCCGTGTTCAGGCGGCGTCGGCCACCGTCGGCGCGGCGTCGGCGACGGCCAGCGCCTGCGCCAGATCGGCCCACAGGTCCTCGACGTGCTCGATGCCGACGCTCAGGCGCAGCATTCCGGGCGTGATGCCGCAACCGGCCTTGGCGTCCTCCTCCACCACCCGGTGGGTCAGGCCGGACGGGTGCTGGATCAGGCTGTCGACCGAGCCGAGGCTGACCGCGGGCGTCACCAGCTTCACCGCACGCATCACCGCGGCGGCGGCGGCGTAGCCCGCACGCATCTCGAACGCGATCAGCGCGCCGGGGCCTTGCATCTGGCTGCGCGCGAGGTGGGCGTTCTTCACCGTGCCCAGTCCCGGGTAGAACACCCGGGCGACCGCCGGGTGCGCGGCCAGGCGCTCGGCCAGCACCTGCGCGTTGGCCTGTGCGCGCTCCACCCGCAGCGCCAGCGTCGGCAGGCCGCGGTGCAGCAGGTAGGCGGCCAGCGGATGCAGCAGCGCGCCGGTGGCGGCGCGCACCTGGCGCAGCGGCCGGGCGCGTGCCTCGCTGCAGCAGATCACGCCGGCGATCACGTCGCCGTGGCCACCGAGGAACTTGGTGGCGCTGTGCAGCACATAGGTCGCGCCCAGTTCGAACGGCCGCTGCAGCAGCGGCGTGGCGAAGGTCGAGTCGACCAGCACCGGCACCTCGCCGGCTGCCATCGCGACGGCACGGATGTCGATCAGGTCGAGGGTCGGGTTGGCCGGCGTCTCGATGATCACCAGCGCGGTGTCCGGGCGGATCTTCGCGGCGATCTCGTCCGGCTGCACGAACTCGGCCTGGATCCCGGTCAGTCCACAGGCGAGCAGATGATCGGAGGTGCCGTACAACGGCCGCACCACCAGCACATGGCCGCCGCGCGTGCGCGCCGCCAGCAGCATTGCGGTCAGTGCCGCCATGCCCGAACCGAAGGCCACGCAGGCCTCGGTCCCTTCCAGCCGCGCCAGCGCCTGCTCGACACGCGCGACCGTGGGGTTGTGCAAGCGGGCATAGATCGGGTTGTCGGCCGTGGCCTCGCCCGCAACCAGCGCATCGAAGCTGGCGGTGCCGACCTGAAGGTCGGTGACCGGATAGGTGGTCGACAGGTCGATCGGCGGCGCATGGACGCCGAAGCCGGGCAAGTCTTCTCGGCCGGCATGGACGGCAAGCGTATCGAAGCGATGCATGGCGCACTCCGTTCCAGGAATCGGGCCAATGCTAGAAGCTTCTGCGGATGCTAGATTGCATGTCGAATAAAATTTGCTGATCGGGATTTCCCGTGGACCTGGACCGAATCGACTTCGCCCTCCTCCGGCTGCTGCGGAAGAATGCCCGGATGCCGAACAAGGAGCTGGCCGAGCGGGTGGGGATCGCGCCATCGACGGCACTGGAGCGGGTGCGGCGCTTGCGCGAGGCGCGGGCCATCGAGGGCTACCACGCCGAGATCGCCCCCGCCGCGGTCGGCATCGGCCTGCAGGCGCTGGTGGCGGTCCGGCTGGCGCAGCATTCGCGCGCGCTGGTCGACAGCTTCCACGATCACCTGCTGCGGCTGCCGGAGGTGCTCGCCTTCTACCATCTGGCCGGCGCCGACGATTTCCTGGTGCATGTGGGCGTGCGCGATGCCGAACACCTGCGGGATTTCGCGCTCACCGCCTTCACCGAGCGCCCCGAGGTGGCCCACATCGAGACGCGGCTGATCTTCGAATTCAGGCGCAATCCGGAGTTGCCGGTCTACTCGCGCGCCGAGGCGTGAGCGTCACGGCGGGAACCACGGCGGCAGCTTGCCCTTGCCGCCATCCTTGAGCGCGCGGATCTGGCGGCGCGACTTCTTGTCCGGCCGCGTGGCCGGGGCGGCCGCCCCGGCCCCCGACAGCCGGCGCTGTTCGCGCTCGGCCTCGCGGCGTATGCGCGAGGCTTCGCTTTCGCTGTAAAGCTGTTGCGCCACCGGCGCCGGGCCACGCTGCTCGCTGAGCCCGAGCACTTCGACCTCGTAGCGCTCGCCGGCGCGATTCACGACCAGCCGGTCGCCCACCCGCACCGGCTTGGCGGGCTTGCCGCCGACGCCGTTGAGCTCGACCTTGCCGCCCTCGACGGCCTGCTTGGCGAGGCTTCGGGTCTTGAAGAAACGCGCGGCCCAGAGCCAGACATCCAGACGGACGGCGGCGGACGTGGAATCGTTCATCGGGAAAGGGGCCCCGGACGGGCTGGACAGGCGGGAATGTACGCGGATTGTCTCAAGTCCGGCCCCGGCGTGCCGATACCGGATCGACGCAACCCGCCCAACCGCCATGCCAAACGCCGCCCAGCGCCTCGACCCCGTCACCCCCCTCCCCCCACAGGACCTGCACGAGATCCTGCAGGAGTGGAGTCAGCTCATCACCGCGCTGGCCAACCTGATCCGCGAGAACGTCGAGGGCCTGCTGCCGGCCGTGTTTGGGCTGGCCAACCTGGCCAACCGGGCCAACGAGGCCCAGATCGATGCGGCCGGCCAGGCACGCGAGGCCGAGGCCTCGTTGCGCGATCGCGCTTTCGCCCTGCGTGCCGCGCTGGCGCCGCTGGCG
>JBEQAM010000075.1:0-8233 GCA_041640375.1 Rehaibacterium sp.
CATCGGCCTGCACCAGCGGGACAACCGGCGCCTCATCGAGACCCTCAAGGGCCTGCGGGACCTGGGCAACACCGTCATCGTGGTGGAGCACGACGAGGAAACGATCCGGGAGGCCGACTTCGTGGTGGACATCGGGCCCGGGGCCGGCGCCCACGGCGGCCGGGTGGTGGTGGCGGGCACGGTGGAGGACGTGATGCGCTGCCCCGAGTCCATCACGGGCCAGTACCTGCGGGGCGAGCGCCGCATCGAGGTGCCGCCGGCCCGGCGGCCCGGGAACGGCAAGTGGCTGGTGGTGCGGGGGGCCCGGGAGCACAACCTGAAGGGGATCGATCTCGATCTTCCGCATCGGAAGCTCGTGGTGGTCACGGGCCCGAGCGGCAGCGGGAAGAGCTCGCTGGCGTTCGATACCATCTTCGCCGAGGGCCAGCGCCGGTACGTTGAGTCCCTCTCCGCCTACGCGCGGCAGTTCCTCGGGCAGATGGAAAAGCCCGACGTCGACCATATCGAAGGGCTGTCGCCGGCGCTCTCGATCGAGCAGAAGTCCACCTCGCACAACCCCCGCTCCACCGTCGGCACGATCACCGAGATCTACGACTACCTGCGCCTGCTGTATGCCCGCGTCGGCACACCGCGCTGCCCGGACCACGACTACCCACTGGCCGCGCAGACGGTCAGCCAGATGGTCGACCAGGTGCTGGCGCTGGATCCGGACAAGCGCTGGATGCTGCTGGCCCCGGTGGTGCGCGAGCGCAAGGGCGAGCACGCCCAGGTATTCGACCAGTTGCGGGCCCAGGGCTTCGTGCGGGTGCGGGTGGACGGCACCGTCCACGAGATCGACCAGGTGCCACCGCTGGCGCTGCGGGTCAAGCACACCATCGAGGCGGTGATCGACCGTTTCCGCGTCCGCGACGACATCAGGCAGCGGCTGGCCGAGAGCTTCGAGACCGCGCTCAAGCTCGGCGACGGGCTGGCGGTGGTGGTCGACATGGACGACCCCAAGGCCGCCGACCTGCTGTTTTCGTCGAAGTTCAGCTGCCCGGTCTGCGACTACTCGCTGCCGGAGCTGGAGCCGCGGCTGTTCTCGTTCAACTCGCCGGTCGGCGCCTGCCCGAGCTGCGACGGCCTGGGGGTGGCGCAGTTCTTCGACCCGGCGCGGGTGGTCGTGCATCCGGACCTGAGCCTGGCCGCCGGCGCGGTGCGCGGCTGGGACCGCCGCAACGCCTACTACTTCCAGATGATCGCCTCGCTGGCCAAGCACTACGGCTTCGATGTCGACGCCCCCTGGCAGGAACTGCCGGAAAACGTGCGCGAAGCGGTGCTGTTCGGCAGCGGCGAGGAGGTCATCGCCTTCACCTACCTCACCGAGTCCGGCGGCCGCACCCAGCGCAGGCACCGCTTCGAGGGCATCATCCCCAACCTCGAGCGCCGCTACCGTGAAACCGAGTCGCCGGTGGTGCGCGAAGAGCTCAGCAAGTTCATCAGCGAGCGACCCTGCCCGGAGTGCGCCGGCACCCGCCTCAACCGCGCCGCGCGCAACGTCTACGTGGCCGAGCGCACCCTGCCGGAGATCGTCCGCCTGCCGGTGGACGAGGCGCTGGCCTTCTTCGCCGACCTGACATTGGCCGGCTGGCGCGGCGAGATCGCGCAGAAGATCGTCAAGGAAATCCACGAGCGCCTGCGCTTCCTGGTCGATGTCGGCCTCGACTACCTGACGCTGGAGCGCCAGGCCGACACCCTCTCCGGCGGCGAGGCGCAGCGCATCCGTCTGGCCAGTCAGATCGGCGCCGGCCTGGTGGGGGTGATGTACGTGCTGGACGAGCCCTCGATTGGCCTGCACCAGCGCGACAACGAGCGCCTACTCGGCACCCTGGTCCGGCTGCGCGACCTCGGCAACACGGTGATCGTGGTCGAGCACGACGAGGACGCGATCCGGCTGGCCGACCACATCGTCGATATCGGCCCCGGCGCCGGCGTGCACGGCGGCGAGATCGTCGCCCAGGGCTCGCTCGACGACGTGATGGCCGCACCGCGCTCGCTCACCGGCCAGTACATGAGCGGCGCCAGGCGCATCGAGATCCCGCGCCAGCGCAAGGCGGCCAATCCGAAGATGACGCTGCGGCTGCTCGGCGCCAGCGGCAACAACCTGCAGGACGTCGACCTGGAAATCCCGGCCGGCCTGTTCGTCTGCATCACCGGCGTGTCCGGCTCGGGCAAGTCCACGCTGATCAACGACACCCTGTTCCGCATCGCCGCCAACGAGCTCAACGGCGCCAGCCACAAGCCGGCGCCATTCCGTGAGGTGCACGGCATCGACCTGTTCGACAAGGTGGTGGACATCGACCAGTCGCCGATCGGCCGCACACCGCGCTCCAACCCGGCCACCTACACCGGCCTGTTCACGCCGCTGCGCGAGCTGTTCGCGCAGGTGCCGGAGGCGCGTGCCCGCGGCTATTCGCCGGGCCGCTTCAGCTTCAACGTGCGCGGCGGGCGTTGCGAGGCCTGCCAGGGCGACGGCCTGATCAAGGTCGAGATGCACTTCCTGCCCGACGTGTACGTGCCCTGCGACGTCTGCCACGGCAAGCGCTACAACCGCGAAACCCTGGAGATCCTCTACAAGGGTTACTCGATCCATGACGTGCTGGAGATGACCGTCGAGGACGCGCTGACGCTGTTCGAGCCGGTGCCGGCGATCGCCCGCAAACTGGAGACGCTGATGGACGTGGGCCTGAGCTACATCAAGCTCGGCCAGGCCGCGACCACGCTCTCCGGCGGCGAGGCGCAGCGCGTGAAACTGTCCAAGGAGCTCTCGCGCCGCGATACCGGCCGCACGCTCTACATCCTCGACGAGCCGACCACCGGCCTGCACTTCCACGACATCGAGCACCTGCTGGCGATCCTGCACCGCCTGCGCGACGACGGGAACACCGTGGTCGTGATCGAGCACAACCTCGACGTCATCAAGACCGCCGACTGGATCGTCGACCTCGGCCCCGAGGGCGGCCATCGCGGTGGCCGGATCATCGCCACCGGCACGCCCGAGGATCTCGCCAAACACCCGCAGTCGTACACCGGCCAGTTCCTGGCGCGGATGCTGCCTGCCGCCGGCAACAGGAAGAAGACCGCCGCATGACCCGCCGCCGCAAAAAGACCGAAGACGGCACCGACGCCCCGACCGCGCAGCCGCGTCGCCACAAGCCCACCGCCGGGGCGCAGGCGCCCGCCGCGCAACCCGCCGGAACCGCCACTGCGCCGCCGCTGATGCGCGTGCCGATGAGCGTACGCTGGCGCGACCTGGACGCCTTCAACCACGTCAACAACGCCAATTACCTCACTTTCCTCGAAGAAGCCCGGCTGCAGTGGCTGCAGTCGCTGCCAGGGCCGTGGGTGAGCGAGGACGTGGCGCCGGTGCTGGCGGCGGTGCAGCTCAACTATCGCCGGCCGATCGAGTGGCCCGGGCAACTGGTCGTCGAGCTGTACGGCGAGCGCGTCGGCAACACCAGCCTCACCGTCGGCCACCGCATCGTCGCGGCCGATGACGGCAGCATCGTCTACTGCGACGGCCATGCCGTGCTGGTGTGGATCGACCGCCACAGCGGCAAGGCCGCCGAACTGCCCGAGGCGGTGCGCCGCGGCTGCGGCGGCTGAGCGGCGGCCAAACCGGCCGCCGCCCGGTCAATGATGATGGTGATGGCCCGCGTGCGGGTCCTCGCCGGCGCTGCGCTGCACCGGGAAGGCGGCGTCCACCGTGCGCCCGTCGGCGAAGCGCAGGCGCAAGGTCACGGCATCGCCCTCGGCCAGTGCCTGACGCGGACGGATCAGCATCAGGTGCAGGCCGCCGGGCTCGAGCACCGCCTCGCCACCCGGCGGGATGTCGATCGCCGCCACCGGCCGCATCCGGCTCACGCCGTCGACCTCCTCGGTGCGATGCATCTCGACCGACTCGAAGGCCTTGCTGTCGATGCCGACCACGCGGACGGCCTCGCTGCCGCTGTTACGCAAGGTGGCATAACCGGCCAGCATGGTCGCGCCCGGCGGCGCGGCGCGCACCCAGGCCGCATCGACGACGATTTCCGCACTCGCGGCTGAACAGCACGCGGCGAGCGCGACCCCAACGGAAATGAGCAGTCGTTTCATGCGCCTATGATAGCCGCGCCAGTGCAGGATCGCTCCACGCGCGTCGCCGCGGCCGCAACGCTCGTCCCCCCGCAGACCAAGGAGTGGAACCATGCAACGCCCCCTCGCCACCGCCCTGCTCGTTGCCCTCGCCGCACCCGCGCTGGCTGCGCCCGAAGGCGGCCCCCGGCTCACCATCTATAGCGGCGATTTCGACGCCGTCGCCCAGTCCGCCGGCGGCGACGCACCCGGCTATGCGCTGGTGCGCGAACAGCACCGCTTCGACCTGAGCGCCGGCGCCAACGTGCTCGCCATCGCCGGCCTGCCGCAGGCGATCGACGCCGCCGGTGTCGTCCTGCGTCCGCTCGGCGACGCCCAGGTCGGCGGCCAACGCTTCGATTTCGCCCTGGCCGGACAGGACCAACTGCTGCGCCGCGCCGTCGGCCGCACGATCAGCGTCGAGCAGGCGGTCGGCGGCGAACGGCTGCGCCATACCGGCGTGCTGCTGGCCGCCGGCGCCGGCCTGACCCTGGCGCTGCCCGACGGCCGGGTGAAAGTGCTGTCCGACTACGCCAGCTTCGAGCTGGCCGAGCTGCCCGCCGGCCTGAGCGCCGAGCCGACCCTGCGCTGGGACGTGCAGGCGCCGCGCGCCGGCAGCCAGCGCTTCGACCTCGACTATCCGACCGGCGGCCTGGCCTGGCGCGCCGAATACCTCGCCACGCTGGCGTCCGGCCGCGGCTGCCGCCTCGACCTCGCTGCCACCGCGCAGATCGTCAACCGCTCCGGTGCCAGCTTCTCCGGCGCGCGGATCACACTGGTTGCCGGCCAGCCCAACCGTGCCGCCGCACTGCCGGCACCCAAGGCCATGCGCAGCGAGGCCATGATGATGGCCGCGGATGCGATGCCGACACCGGAGGCCTCCGGCGAATACCACGCCTGGCGACTGCCCGCGGCGACCGACCTGCCCGACGCCAGCATCCAGCGCGTGCCGCTGATGGCCGACGCGCGCGGCATCGCCTGCGAGCGCCGCTACGAGACGCGCGCCGGCTTCGGCGGCTGGTGGCCACCCACACCCATCGTCGAGCCGGGCTTCGGCGCGTCCGGCCGCCAGCCGGTGCTGGCCACGCTCGCCTTCGACAACCGCAAGGCGGTCGGTCTCGGCCAGCCGCTGCCGGCCGGCCGGGTGCGCGTGTTCGAACACGACGGGGCGCTGCTCGGCGAAGCCCTGCTCGCGCATACCCCGGCGAACGCGAAGATCGAACTCGAACTCGGCACTGTCTTCGATCTCGACGCCGAGCGCCGGCGCGAGGATTTCCGCCTCGACCGCGCCGCCCGCAGCATGACCGAACGGGTCAGCGTGACCCTGCGCAACGCCAAGCCGCAGGCCGCGACGGTGCGCGTGGTCGAGTCGCTGCCGCGCTGGAGCGAGTGGGAGATCGTCGAGGCCAGCGGCAAATGGGACAAGCGCGATGCGCAGAGCATCGCCTTCGAGGTCGCCGTGCCGGCCGGCGGCGAGGCGACCGTGAGCTACACCGTGCGCTATCGTTGGGCTCCCGACATCCGCATCCCCTGAGGTCCCCATGCTCGAGATCAGCAGCCACGGCGCCATCCGCGAAATCCGTCTGGCGCGCCCGCCGGTCAATGCGCTGTATCCGCCGCTGCTGGCGTCACTGCGCGACGCGGTGCGCGCCGCGCCGGAGGACGGCATGCAGGGTCTGGTGATCGCCGGCGGCCCGAACGCCTTCTCGGCTGGACTGGACGTGCCCTACCTGCTCACCCTCGACCGTGCGGCGCTGCTGGACGCCTGGCGGGTGTTCTTCGAGACCGCGCAGGCCATCGCCGAATCGCCGATCCCGGTCGTGGCCGCGCTCGCCGGCCACAGCCCGGCCGGCGGCTGCGTGCTGGCGCTGTGCTGCGACTACCGGGTGATGGCGCGCGGCCCCTTCCGCATCGGCCTGAACGAGGTACAGGTGGGCTTGGCGGTGCCCGAAGGCATCCAGCACCTGCTGCGCCGCGTGGTCGGCGCCTACCGCGCCGAGCGGCTGATGGTCGCCGGCGCGATGGTGGAGTCGGAGCAGGCGCTGGCCATCGGCCTGGTCGACGAGCTCACCGACGTCGACCACGTCGTCACCCGCGCCCGCGCCTGGCTCGAGGATCTGCTCGCCAGGCCGCTGCGGCCGATGCTGGAAACCCGCCGCCTCGCCCGCGCCGACCTGGTCGGCGCGCTGACCGACCCGCAGCGGCTCGACCTCGACCGCTTCGTCGACAACTGGTACCGCGAGGACACCCAGGCGGTGCTGCACGCGCTCGTCGCACGGCTCAAGAAGCAGCCTTAGCAGGCTGCCGAAAAACGGCCTGCGGGACGAGCCGGGGACGGTTCGCATCGCGGACCCATCGCTGCAGACGGTTGCTTCGTCGGACTGTCAGCGAAGCCATACCTCGACCCGACGATTGCGGCGACGTCCCGCCTCGTCGCCATTGTCGGCCACCGGCGACGTCCCGCCCAGGCCGCGCATGCGCCGCACCGGGACGCCCCGCAGGGACAACTGCTCGGCGACGAAGTCGGCGCGATCGGCGCTGAATGCATAAGCATGGTAGGGATTGGCCTCGCTGGCGTCCGCGAAGCCCAGCAGGATCAGTTCGCGATGCCTGCGCGACGGCTCACGCATGTAGGCCGCGAGCCGCTCGAAGTCTCTGGCCGCCTTGCTGTCCAGCCACACCACGCCGGCCGGGAAGCGGAAGTTCAGCGACAGCCTTTCGGCCCCTGCCACCAGCTCGCGGTACTCGACGGTCGCATTCGCTCGCGGCGCCACCGCCAAGGCTTCGATATTCTGCGAGACGAAGCCCACCCGCTCCACAACCCCCTGCCCGACCTCGCCCAGCATGAAGGCCAGCAGGCTTTGCAACGCCGGGAGCGAACGATCGCCGGCATAGAGATACAGCCGGCGCGACAGCGGATAGTCCTCGACGGCGACCTCGAAGCGTTCCGGCTGGACCGGCGTGGCGCCGTCGGAAATGGCCAGCGCCTTGGCCCGGCCGACACCGGCGAGGCCGACGAAACCGATGGCATCGGGATCGGAGGCCACTGCCGCGGCCAGCGCCGCCGTGCTCTCGTAACGCCGCGTGCCCGGTGCCAGCGGAGCCTCCTGCAGGACCATGCTGCGGAAACTGTCCCAGGTGCCGGAGCGGTCGTCGCGCGCATGGCGAGCGATCACACCCGGACGCCGCCCCAGTTCGCTCCAGTCGCGGATCCGCCCGGAAAATACCGCACGTACCTGTGCCCTGCTGAGCGACGCGATCGGATTGGATGGGTGAACGATGATCGCCAGGCCGTCCAGCGCGATCACGATCTCGTGGGCCGGCGTATCCAGCGCGCCCAGATGCGGACGCGCAAGGTCGAGCTCGGCCGGCGTGATCGGGCGGGAGAGCATGGCCAGATCCGCGCGCCCCGCCACGAGTCCGGAAATACCCGTGCCCGAACCATGGGCCTGGATTTCCACACTCGACGGGCTCCCGTTGCAGGTCGCCTCGATGCGCAACTCGACGGGGCCGACCGGTCGCCGCACGGGCTGTCCGCACCCCTGCGCCTCCAGCCAGGCCTCGATCAGCGCAGGCATCAATGCCTCGCCTATGGTGTTCGATCCGTGGATCCGCAGAGTGTCCCGGGCGGCCGCCGGAAACGCCAGCAAGGCCAGCAGCGCGCATCGGGCCACGAAGGTGGAGAGCATCTTCGCCTCGCGAATGGGGACGCAGGGCGCGGCATTCTGGGAGTCGGCAATGACGCTGGAATGACAGGCCCGGTCAGGCGCCGGTGGCGATCGGCCGCGCCGGATCGCCGATCCAGTCGCTCCAGGAGCCGGCATAGATGCGCGCGCCGCGCAGGCCGGCGCGCTCCATCGCCAGCAGCGCCTGGCAGGAGGTGACGCCGGAACCGCACATCAACACCACCTCGGACGGGTCGCGGCCGTCGATCAGTGCGCGATACTCGGCTGCCAGCTCCACCGGCGGGCGGAAGCGGCCGTCGGCCTGCACGTTGCGGACATAGGGGCGGTTCACCGCGCCGGGAACGTGCCCGGCGCGCCGGTCGATCGGTTCGTGGTCGCCGGAGAAGCGCTCCGGC
>JBEQAM010000076.1:0-8064 GCA_041640375.1 Rehaibacterium sp.
GGCCAGGAAATCCCTGCCTCGCGCGCTGCTGTCCAGGGCCGGCGACGGCGAGGCGGCGCCGGACGGCGCGCAGGACGCCGAAGCCGGCTGATGCCGGCGCCCCCTCGCCACAGCACGGCGGGGCGCGAGCGCCTGCGGCAGGCAGATCGCGTCCCGGCCTAGTGGCGCCGCTCAGATCACCGCACGCACCAGCACCACGGCCACCAGCGCCGGTGCCACCACGCGCACCAGCCAGCGCCAGAGCGTGAACAGCGGCGCCGGCAGGCCGTGCAACTGCTCGCGCATGCGCTCGCCGCTGATGAACCAGCCGGCGAACAGCGCGATCAGCAGGCCGCCGAGCGGCAGCATCAGGTCGTTCGCGATCAGCTCGATGAAGCTCATGATGTCGCGGCCGAGGATCTTCACGTGCGACCAGTGGTTGAAGCCGAGCACCGACAGCAGGCCCAAGCCCCAGCAGAAGGCGGCCATCGACAGTGCCGCCGTCTTGCGGCTGACGCCGCGCTCGACCAGGAACGCGGTCGCCGGCTCCAGCAGCGAGATCGAGCTGGTCCAGGCGGCGAAGGCCAGCAGCAGGAAGAAGACCAGGCCGTAGACCACGCCGAACGGGATCGAATTGAAGGCCAGCGGCAGCGAAGTGAAGATCAGGCCGGCGCCGCCGCCGGTCGGGGCCATGCCGAAGCCGATCACCACCGGGAAGATCGCCAGGCCCGCGAGCAGGGCGATGCCGGTGTCGGCCAGGGCCACGGTGGCGCCCACGCGCGGCACCGACACGTCGCGCGGCAGGTAGGCGCCGTAGGTCATCATGGTGCACATGCCCAGGCTGAGCGAGAAGAACGCCTGGCCCATGGCGCGCAGGAACACGCCGCCGTCGATCTTGGACCAGTCCGGTTTGAACAGGAAGCTCGCCGCCGCGCCGAGATGGCCGGTGGTGGCGCCGTAGGCGACCAGCAGCAGCAACATGATGAACAGCGCCGGCATCAGGAACTTCACCGCGCGCTCCAGGCCCTGCTCGACGCCCAGCGCCACCACGCCCATGGTCAGCACCATGAACACCGCGTGCCAGAAGGTTAGCTCGAACGGGTGTGACAGCAGCTCGGCGAACACCAGGCCGGGATCGGTGATCGCTGCGCCGCCGAACAGCTGCTTCACGTACAGCCAGGTGTAGTGCAGCGTCCAGCCGGCGACCACACTGTAGAAGGAGAGGATCAGCACGCCGGCGACGATGCTGATCCAGCCGATGCCGACCCAACCGCGCGAGATGCCGTCCTCGCGGGTGATGTCCATCAGGCTGTGGATCGGGCTCTTGCGGCCGCGTCGGCCGATCGAGATCTCGGCGAACAGGATCGGCAGTGCGACGATCGCCACGCACAGCAGGTACACCAGCACGAAGGCGCCGCCGCCGTTGTCCGAGGTCATGTAGGGAAAGCGCCAGATGTTGCCCAGGCCGACCGCCGAGCCGGTAGCGGCGAGGATGAAGGCGAAGCGCGAGGACCACATGCCGTGGATCGAGGTCTTTTCCATATCGGATTCCGGAGCGTTGCCTGCGTGGGTGATGGGGTCAGCCGCGGTGGACCACGACCGGCTGCGGCTGGAGCTTGAGGATCTTGAAGCCGGCGTAGGCGAACACTGCCGCCACCAGCGGATTGAGCAGGTTGAAGAACACGTAGGGCAGATAGTCGAGCGTGGCCACGCCCAGCGTCGCCGCCATGTAGGCGCCGCAGGTGTTCCACGGGATCAGCGGCGAGGTCAGCGTGCCGGCATCCTCGAGCGCGCGGCTGAGGTTCACCGGCGCCAGCCCGCGGCGTTCGTACTCGGGGCGGTACAGACGGCCGGTGAGCACGATCGACATGTACTGGTCGGCGGCGACCACGTTGGCGCCGACGGCAGTGCCGAGCGTGGCGGCGATCAGCGAGCCGGTGGATCGGGCCGCCTTGAGCACGGCGCGGATCATGCGCTCGAGCAGGCCGGTCTTTTCCATCACCGCGCCGAAGCCCATCGCGCAGATGATCAGCCAGACGGTGTTGAGCATGCTGCTCATGCCGCCGCGCGAGAGCAGCTCGTCGGCGGCGGGGTTGCCGGTATCGGCCTTGAAGCCGTCGAACAGCGCCATCCATGCACCCGACAGTAGTGCCATCGGCTGCGAGAGTGCCTCGTTGCCGGCCAGCTTGGTCACCGCCGCCGGCTGGAAGGCCACCGCGAACAGCGCGCCCAGCAGCGCACCGATCAGGATGGTCGGGTAGGCCGGGAACTTGCGCATCGCCAGTACGAACACCACCAGCAGCGGGATCAGCAGGTGCAGACCGATGTCGAACTGCGCGGCCATCACGGCCGGCAGATCGCCCAGCATGGCCCCGCCCTCGTCGCGGCCGCTGCCGAACAGCCCGATCGCGGCGAACAGGGCCAGTGCGATGACGATGCTCGGGCCGGTGGTCCAGGTCATGTGGCGGATGTGCGCGAACAGCTCGCTGCCGGCCGCGGCCGGGGCGATGTTGGTGGTATCCGACAGCGGCGACATCTTGTCGCCGAAGTAGGCGCCGGAAATGATCGCGCCGGCGGTGATCGGCAGCGACATGTCCAGACCCTGCGCCACGCCGATCAGCGCCACGCCGAGCGTGCCGGCCACCGTCCACGAGCTGCCGATGGTCAGCGCCACGATCGCGCAGATCAGGCAGGTGGCCGGATAGAAAAAGGACGGATGCAGCAGCTTGAGGCCGTAGACGATCAGCGTCGGCACCGTGCCGCTGAGGATCCAGGTGCCGATCAGCGCGCCGACCGCCAGCAGGATGAAGATCGGCACGATCGCCAGCGAGATCCCGTGGACCAGGCTGTCCTGGATGTCGGCCCAGCGGTGGCCGTTGCGCATGCCGATCAGCGACGCGACGCCGGTGGCCAGCAGCAGGGCGATCTGGTTGGCGCCGTAGGAGGCGTCGTCCGAGTACAGGTAGACCGAGAGCGAGAGCAGCACCGCCAGGAACAGCAGCGGCGTCAGCGCCTGCAACAGGCTGGGATCGCGCTGTGCGGGCGCGGTGGCGGTGTCGTTCATCGGGTCCTCCCCCGGAAGGAAGCCCGGAGTGTAACCGTCCGGTCCCGTGTGCGCGAAGTGCGGGGGTACACTCCTGTCCCCTGTCGTGGATACCGGCCCGGATGGACGATCTTCGCCGCAAGCTTTGCGCCGACCTGTCGGCATTGCGTACCGCCTGCCCGGCGCAGGCCGGCGACGTCGACCTGTTCCTGGCCTTCCTGGCCTTCCTGGCCTCCCATCCGGACGTGTTCGAGCGCCGCCACGCCGCCGGTCACTTCACCGGCTCGGCCTGGGTGGTGAGCGGCGACGGCCGGCGCGTGCTGCTGACCCACCATCGCAAGCTCGGCCGCTGGCTGCAGCCGGGCGGCCATGCCGACGGCGATGCCGACCTGGCGCGGGTGGCGCTGCGCGAGGCGGAAGAGGAAACCGGGCTGACCGGCTTGCGGGTGGCGCCGGCGATCTTCGACCTCGACCGGCACATGATTCCGGCCTACGGCGCCGAGCCGGCGCACTGGCACTACGACGTGCGCTATGTGGTGCTGGCCGGCAGCGACGAGCGCTTCGCCGTCGGCGAGGAGTCGCACGCTCTGGCCTGGCGCGAGGTGGCCGACGTGGCCGGCGACCCGGCCATCGACGACGCCGTGCGCCGCATGGCGCGCAAGTGGCTGGCGCGCTGAGCGGCATCGATCACTGCGTAGGTCGCGGAGCGGTCTGCGCGGGACGGCTGCGTCCCGCCCGCCGCGATTTTGTCCGTCGCGGCGACCACGCAGGCGCGGGTCTGCCGCTTACGCCCGCCCGGCGAACTCGCCGGTGACGGTGTTCACGAGGATCTTTTCGCCATTGGCGATGTACTCGGGCACCATGATCTCGATGCCGGTGCTGAGCCTGGCCGGCTTGGGGCGTTTGGTGGCGGTGCCGCCCTTGAGCTCGGGCGGGGTGTCGACCACTTCCAGCGTCACGTTCTGCGGCAGCTGCAGGCCCACCGGCTGGTCGTCGATGATCTGCACGTAACAGCCTTCCAGCCCGTCGGTGATGTAGCCGGCGGCGTCACCGACCACGTCGGCGTCGAGCTGGTAGGGCGTGTAGTCCTCGGCGTCGAGGAAGACGAAGGCCTCGCCGTCCTTGTACGAGAAGGTCGCCATGCGGCGGCTGAGCTCGATTTCCTTGAGCTCGTCCTCGGCACGCAGGCTCAGGTCGTACTTCTGTCCGCCGGGGACCGAGTACATCGTGAAGCGGAAGGTGACGTTGCCGCCGCGGCCCTGCGGCGCGCTGCGCTCGATGTCGCGCACCTGGTAGACGGTGTTGTTGTATTCGACGACGCTGCCGCGCTTGATCTCGGAGGCTTTCATGGTCAGGCCGGGATTGGGGGGGCGGGTTCGGGGTTCGTGGCAGGTGCGGCGGACCGGCGGGCCGTGATGCCCTTGTCGCGGCTTGTGCCGTTCCGACGGCAGCGGATTACTTGGGCGCCAGGCGCACGGCGCCGTCGATGCGGATGGTCTCGCCGTTGAGATAGGTGTGGGTGAGGATGAAGCCGACCAGTCCGGCGAATTCGTCCGGACGGCCCAGGCGCGAGGGGAATGGGATCGATGCGCTCAGCGATTCCTGCACCTGCGGCGGCATGCCGTCCACCATCGGGGTCCAGAAGATGCCCGGGGCGATGGTCATCACGCGGATGCCGAAGCGGGCCAGCTCGCGCGCCATCGGCAGGGTCATGCCGACCACGCCGCCCTTGGAGGCCGAGTAGGCGGCCTGACCGATCTGGCCCTCGTAGGCGGCCACGCTGGCGGTGTTGACGATCACGCCGCGCTCGCCGTCGGCGCCCGGCGCGTTGTGCTGCATCAGGTCGGCGGCGGCCTTGGCGACGTTGAAGCTGCCGACCAGGTTGATCATCACCGTGGTGGCGAACTGCTTGAGCGGCATCGGCCCTTCCTTGCCGAGCACGCGGCCGGCGCCGAGGATGCCGGCGCAGTTGACGGCGGTGTTGAGCCCGCCCATGAAGTCCTTTGCTGCGGCGAGGTTGGCCTTGACCTGCTCCTCGTCGGTGACGTCGGTGCGGAAGTACTTCGCCTTGTCGGCGCCGAGCGCGGCGACCGCGGCCGCGCCTTTGTCGTCGTTGATGTCGAACAGCGCGACCTTGCCGCCATGGGCGACGATGTGCTGGGCGGTGGCGAGACCGAGGCCGGAGACGCCGCCGGTGACGACGGCGCGGACATCGTTGAGCTGCATGGGGAATCCCGGGTCGATGAAAACGGTGATTTTACCTCACGCTCGAGCCGTTGTAGGAACGACGCAGTCGTCTGCCGAAGGCTGACGGGGCAGGCCGCGAGCGAATGTCTCCAGTCGCGGCTGGCGCCGCTCCTGCCGGGGGGTCACAGGTCGAGCAGGTAGAAGCGGTTGCAGCCGAAGTGCCCGGTGCGGCCCATGGGCGCGTCGAGCCGGCGGAAGCCGGTGCGCTCGTAGAGCTTCTGCGCCGCATCCATGCCGCGCAGGGTCTCCAGGTAGCAGCGGCGGTAGCCGAGGGCGCGGGCGGCGTCGAGGCAGCGCGAGATCGTCGCCGCGCCGGCGCCCAGCCCGCGCAGCGCCGGCAGGAAGTACATCTTGCGCAACTCGCACACGTCCACCGGTCCGCCGTCGAGCGGCGCCACGCCGCCGCCGCCCATCACCACGCCGTCCTTCTCGACCACGAAATAGGCCGCGCCGGGGCGGTCGTAGGCGCGCCACATGTGCGCCACCTCGGGATCGTGGATGGCGAAGCCGGGGCCGTCGGCACCGAACTCGGTCATGACGGTGCGGATGATCGCGGCGACGGCGGCATCGTCGGCCGGCGCGATCGGGCGGATCGTGAAGATGGGCGCGCTCATCGGGTCTGGCGGACGGCTCGGTGAGGCGCCAGTGTCGCCGCCACCGCCCGCGAAAGGAAACGAGTTCCCGTCATGCCAGCCATGAGCCGGCATCGCGCGTCGGGGTGGGGCTCACGCCGCCGTGGCGCGCGCCACCTTGCTGCCGGTCTCACGGCCGAGCAGGGCGGCCAGCCAGCGGCCGGTCTCGACCAGCCTGGCCAGGTCCACGCCGGTGGCGATGCCCATGCCTTCGAGCATGTACACCACGTCCTCGGTGGCGACATTGCCGCTGGCGCCCTTGGCGTACGGGCAGCCACCGGTGCCGGATACGGCGGCATCGACCACGGCGACGCCCTCCTCCAGGCAGGCCAGGATGTTGGCCAGCGCCTGCCCGCGGGTGTCGTGGAAGTGCACCGCCAGCGCCGTCATCGGCACCTCGCCGGCCACCGCGCGCAGCATCCCGCGGGCCTTGCCCGGCGTGCCGATGCCGATGGTGTCCCCGAGCGAGATCTCGTAGCAGCCCAGGTCGTGCAGGCGCCTGGCCACCCGCACCACGTCGGCCACCGGCACCTCGCCCTGGTAGGGGCAGCCGAGCACGGTCGAGACGTAGCCACGCACCTTCACACCGTCGGCCCGGGCCCGCTCGATCACCGGGATGAAGCGCGCGATCGATTCCTCGATCGAGGCGTTGATGTTCTTGCGGTTGAACGCCTCCGATGCGGCAGTGAAGACCGCGATTTCGGTCACCCCGGCAGCACGGGCGCGCTCGTACCCCTGCAGGTTGGGCACCAGCACCGGATAGCTGACACCGGGCTGCTTGCGGATGCCGGCGTAGACCTCCGCGGCATCGGCCAGTTGCGGCACCCACTTGGGACTGACGAAGCTGGTCGCCTCGATCGTGCGCAGGCCCGTGGCGGACAGGCGGTCGATCAGGGCGATCTTGTCCGCGGTCGGGACGATGGTCTTCTCGTTCTGCAGGCCATCGCGTGGGCCGACCTCGACGATGCGGACGCTGGGGGGCAGGGTGGTCATGGGGTCATTCTCCATCGAGCGCGTCGTCTCATCGTGCCATCTTGGCAGCGGCGTGAGCCGCGACCGGTACCGACGACGTTTCCCGAACGCGGCTCGCGCCGTGCGCTGGGCCGGGTGCGGTCAGGCATCGGCGAAAGCCAGCGCGACGCGGCGGTTGCGGCTGCCCTTGTTCTCGATCTTCGCCACCCGCACCGTGCCGATCTCGCCGGTGCGGGCGACGTGGGTGCCGCCGCAGGGCTGCAGGTCGGCGCCTTCGATCTCGATCAGGCGCACCTGCGGTGCGTCCAGCGGCGGCGACACCGACATGGTCTTGATCAGTGCCGGCTGCGCGCGCAGTTCGCTGCCGGCGATGCTGCGCACGCGCACCGGCAGGTCGGCGGCGACCAGCCGCTGCAGTTCGGCGGTGATGGTTTCAGCATCGAGCGTCATGCCGGCGGCGTCGAAGTCGAGCCGGCCGGACTGATCGGTGAGGTTGCCGCCGGTGACGCCCGCCTTGATCACCGCCGACAGCAGATGCAATGCGGTGTGCATGCGCATGTGGCGGTGGCGGCGTCCCCAGTCGAGTTCCAGCGTCACCGGCGTGCCTGGCGTCAGCCGCGGCGCGTCGGCGGCCAGCATATGCACGATCTCGCGCGTCTCGCGGTCGCGGCGGGTGTCGGTGATGGCGATGCGCGTGCCGTCGGCGAGGATCAGTGCGCCGCTGTCGCCCGGCTGGCCGCCGCCGAGCGGGTAGAACACGGTGGCGTCGAGCACCAGCCCGTCGTCGCCATGGCGGACGACCCTGGCCTCGCAGCCGCGCAGATAGGCGTCCTGGTGGAAGAGTTCGTTCTGCATCGGGCGTCTCGGTCCGGAAATGGGAAATCGGGAGTCGGGAATCGGGGGTGAGCCGGGTGGGATCGCTCTTCCGATTTCTTCCCGAATCCCGATCGCCGGCGGCTACTCCTCCAGCAACACCAGCGCCACCTCGCCCTCGACGAAGTCGCCGGCGTTGGCGCGTACCTCGGCGATGGTACCGGCGCGCGGTGCACGCAAGGTCAGCTCCATCTTCATGGCTTCCATGACCAGCAGCGCCTGGCCCTCGTCGACGCGGTCGCCCGGCGCCACTTTCACCAGCACGATGCGGCCGGGCATGGGCGCGACGACGCGGTTGCCGGCGCCGGCATCGGTCTC
>JBEQAM010000077.1:0-7975 GCA_041640375.1 Rehaibacterium sp.
CATCTACGCCGCCCGTGGCGTGACCTCGCCCGAGCAGACCGAGCTGCGGCTCGCGCGTCTGCTCGCGCCGGAGCTGCTCGGC
Source organism: Rehaibacterium sp. (assembly GCA_041640375.1). Taxonomy (GTDB): domain Bacteria; phylum Pseudomonadota; class Gammaproteobacteria; order Xanthomonadales; family Xanthomonadaceae; genus Rehaibacterium. The sequence goes on from JBEQAM010000077.1 coordinate 83, forward strand.
GGCATCGACCGCGCGGCCGAGTTGCTGATGACGGCGATCCGCGAGAACCGTCACATCGTCGTGGTCGGTGACTTCGACTGCGACGGCGCCACCGGCACGGCGGTGGCGGTGCGCGGGCTGCGACTGCTCGGCGCGCGCCGGGTGTCGTTCCGCGTGCCGCATCGGATCGAGCACGGCTACGGCCTGTCCCCGGCGCTGGTCGAGGCGATTGCGCCGACCGCGCCGGACTTGCTGGTCACGGTGGACAGCGGCATCGCCTGCCTGGCCGGCGTGGCGGCGGCCAAGGCGCGCGGCTGGCAAGTGCTGGTGACCGATCATCACCTGCCCGGGCCGCGACTGCCCGAGGCCGACGCGATCGTGAACCCGAACCTCGAGGGCGACGCCTTTCCGAGCAAGGCGCTGGCCGGCGTCGGCGTGGTGTTCTACCTGCTGCTGGCCACGCGCCGGCGCATGCGCGGGGCCGGCATGTTCACCGGCGGCGAACCCGATCTGTCCGCCCTGCTCGATCTCGTGGCCGTCGGCACGGTCGCCGACCTGGTGCCGCTGGACTACAATAACCGCCTGCTGGTGTCGGCCGGCCTCAAGCGCCTGCGGCAGGGGCAGTGCCAGCCTGGCCTGCGCGCGCTGGTCGAGGTGTCGCAGCGGCGGCTGGACCGGCTCACCGCCAGTGACATCGGCTTCGCGCTGGCTCCGCGCATCAACGCCGCCGGCCGGCTGGAGGACATGGGCCTGGGCATCGACTGCCTGCTCAGCGACGACCCGGCCCGCGCCCGCCAGCTGGCCGAGGTACTGGATGGCATCAACGCCGAGCGCAAGGGATTGCAACAGCAGATGGTGGACGAGGCCGAGGCGCTGGTCGCACGCTGGCCGGCGCCGGATGGCACGCTGCCGCCGGTGCTGAGCCTGTTCGACGCCGGCTGGCACCCGGGCGTGGTCGGGCTGGTCGCCTCGCGGCTGAAGGACCGGCTGCATCGGCCGGTGGTGGCGTTCGCGCCGGCCGACGAGGGCAGCGACATGCTGCGCGGCTCGGCGCGCTCGATTCCCGGCCTTCACATTCGCGACGCGCTGGCGGCGGTCGATGCCCGCCATCCGGGGCTGATCGGCAAGTTCGGCGGGCACGCGATGGCGGCCGGGCTGAGTCTGCCGCGGGCCGGGCTGGATGCGTTCCGCGTCGCGTTGGAGGCGCAGGTTCGTGCCAGTCTCGACGACGCCTTGCTGCGGCGCGAGATTGCCAGCGACGGCCCGCTGGCCGGCGCCGACTTCGGCCGCGAGCTGGCCGAAACCCTGCGCCTGGCCGGGCCGTGGGGGCAGGGCTTCCCCGAGCCGGTGTTCGACAACGAGTTCGAACTGCTGGATTTCCGCGTGCTGGGCGAGCGCCACCTGAAGCTGACCGTGCTGGTCGAAGGCCGCCGCGAGCCCTTGCAGGCGATCCACTTCGGCGGCTGGACGGGGGCGGCGCCGCCGGCGCGGCTGCGGCTGGCCTACCAGCTGGAGCCGGACGATTTCCGCGGCCGGTGTGACATCCAGCTGCTCGTCCGTCACCTCGAGCCCGGCGTGTAGGAACAGTCCGGTGTCTGCTATGCTGCGCGGTCTTTCCGCACCGCACCATCACGGACCGAAGAACTCATGATCGAGCTCAATCCCGTCCGTCAGCGCATCGCCGACCTGCGCAGTCGGCTGGATGCGCTGAGGGGGTATCTTTGACTTCGATGGCAAGGTCGAACGCCTCGAAGAAGTGAACCGCGAGCTGGAGGACCCGAACGTCTGGAACGAGCCCGAGCGGGCCCAGGCGCTGGGGCGCGAGCGTTCCATGCTCGACAGGATCGTCGGCGGCATCCGCGGGCTCAGCGATGGGCTGTCCAGCGCTGACGAGCTGCTCGCACTGGCCGAGATGGAGAACGACGCCGACACTGCGCAGGCGGTGGCCCAGGACGTGGAGCGCTACGCCCGCGACGTCGAGAAGCTGGAATTCCAGCGCATGTTTTCGGGCCCGATGGACGCGGCCAATGCCTTCGTCGACATCCAGGCCGGCGCCGGCGGCACCGAGGCCCAGGACTGGGCCGAGATGCTGCTGCGCATGTACTTGCGCTGGTGCGAGTCGCGTGGCTGGAAGACCGAACTGCTCGAAGTCAGCGGCGGCGAGGTCGCCGGCATCAAGTCGGCCACCTTCCGCGTCGAGGGCGAGTACGCCTACGGCTGGCTGAAGACCGAGACCGGCGTGCACCGGCTGGTGCGCAAGTCGCCGTTCGATTCGGACAACCGCCGCCATACCTCGTTCACCTCGGTATTCGTATCGCCCGAGGTCGACGACGACATCGACATCGAGATCAACCCGGCCGACATCAAGGTCGACGTGTACCGTTCGTCCGGCGCCGGCGGCCAGCACGTCAACAAGACCGAGTCGGCCGTGCGCATCACCCATGTGCCCAGCGGCATCGTGGTGGCCTGCCAGACCGAGCGCAGCCAGCATGCCAACCGCGACCGTGCGATGAAGATGCTGGCGGCCAAGCTCTACGAGCTGGAAATGCAGAAGCGCAACGCCGAAAAGGACGCGCTGGAAGCCAGCAAGTCCGACATCGGCTGGGGCAGCCAGATCCGCAACTACGTGCTCGATCAGTCACGCATCAAGGACCTACGCACCGGCATCGAGCGCAGCGACACCCAGAAGGTGCTCGACGGCGACCTCGACGAGTTCGTCGAAGCCAGCCTGAAGGCCGGCCTGCAGGCCGGTGCAAAACGCATCGACGCCTGACCATGCCCTGCAGGAGCGGCTTCAGCCAAGACCGGTTGCGTGGCCGGCCACCGGGTCGCGGCTGAGGCCGCTCCTGCAATCCGACCGACTCTTTCGGACCGACACCGGATGAACGACAAGCCCGAGCACTCGCCCAGTGATGAGAACTTCCTGATCGCCGAGCGCCGCGCCAAGCTCAAGGCGCTGCGCGAGCAGGGCGTCGCCTTTCCCAACGACTTCAAGCGTATCGACTACGCGGCCGACCTGCAGGCCGAGTTCGTCGACCATGAGCGCTGGACCGCCGAGGCACTGGCCGCCAGCGGCCGCCGCGTGCAGCTGGCCGGCCGCATGATGGCCAAGCGGGTGATGGGCAAGGCCAGCTTCGCGCAGGTCCAGGACATGAGCGGACGCATCCAGCTGTACCTGACCGCCGATGCGCTCGGCGACGCCTATGCCGCGTTCAAGACCTGGGATGTGGGCGACATCGTCGGTGTGGCCGGCACGCTCACCCGTACCCGCACCGGCGAGTTGTCGGTGCAGGCCGACACGTTGCGCCTGCTGACCAAGTCGCTGCGTCCCTTGCCGGACAAGTTCCACGGCCTGGCCGACGTCGAGCAGCGCTATCGCCAGCGCTATGTCGATCTGATCATGTCGCCGGAGTCGCGCGAGGTGTTCGTCAAGCGCTCGCGCATCGTCAGCGCGGTGCGCGCCTGGCTGGATGCGCGCCGGTTCATGGAAGTCGAGACGCCGATGATGCAGTACATCCCCGGCGGCGCGACGGCGCGGCCGTTCGTGACGCACCACAACGCGCTCGACCTGGACCTGTACCTGCGCGTCGCGCCGGAGCTGTATCTCAAGCGACTGGTGGTGGGCGGCTTCGAACGCGTCTACGAGATCAACCGCAATTTCCGCAACGAGGGCGTGTCGACCCGGCACAACCCCGAGTTCACCATGCTCGAGCTGTACGAGGCCTACGCCACCTACATCGAGATCATGGACCTGACCGAGCAGCTGATCCGCGATGTTGCCGTGCAGGTGCTGGGCACCACGCAGCTCGTCTGGGAAGGCACCGCCATCGATCTCGGGCCGGCCTTCCGGCGCTGGCGGATGGACGAGGCGGTGCGCCATCACAACCCGGAGATCGCCGAGGCTGACTGCCGCGACCGCGAGGCGCTGGCGCGCCATTGCGAACGACTCGGCATTCCGGTCGGGAAGACGTGGGGCTGGGGCAAGCTGCTGCTGGAGATCTTCGAGAAGACCGTCGAGGCCAGGCTGGAACAGCCGACCTTCATCACGCATTACCCGGTCGAGGTCAGCCCACTGGCGCGCGAGAGCGACAGCGAGAAGGGCATCACTGACCGTTTCGAACTGTTCATCAACGGCAAGGAGATCGCCAACGGCTTCTCCGAGCTCAACGACGCCGAGGACCAGGCCCAGCGCTTTCTCGCCCAGGTGGCTGCGAAGGAGGGCGGAGACGACGAGGCCATGCACTACGACGCCGACTACATCCGTGCGCTCGAGTACGGCATGGCGCCGACCGGCGGCTTGGGCATCGGCATCGACCGACTGGTGATGCTGTTCACCGACAGCGCCTCGATCCGCGACGTGCTCCTGTTCCCGTACATGCGGCCGGAGGGCCGAGCAGCCGAGTCCTGAGTCCCGGGTCCCGAGACGACCATCTTTATTCCGCCCGGATTGCGGGAGTAAGCTGCTTTGGCCGCGATGGGCGGTGCCGATGGCCCGTGTGCCGGAGTCCCGTGTGCATGTCCTGATCGTCGACGACCAGCCTTCCCAGCGGAAGATGCACCGGACCCTGATCGAGGACATCAGTCCGGAGATCACCGTGGCCGACTTCAGCGATCCGGTCGAGGCGCTGCTGTGGTCGCAGCGCAACCCCACCGATCTGCTGCTGCTGGACTACCGCATGCCGAAGATGGACGGGCTGGAGTTCGCCCGCCGCTTCCGCCGCCCGCTGACCCAGCGCGACGTGCCGATCGTGCTGGTCACGGTGGTCGGCGACGAGCCGATCCGCCAGGCCGCGCTCGAAGCCGGTGTGATCGATTTCCTGGTCAAGCCGGTGCGGCCGCGTGAATTGCGCCAGCGCTGCCGCAATCTGCTTGAATTGCGTCAGCGCCAGCAAACCCTGCAGGGCAGGGCGCGCACGCTCGAACGCCAGCTGCTCAGCAGCATGCACGAGATCGAGGCGCGCGAGCGCGAGATCCTGGCGCGGCTCGCCAAGGCCACCGAGTTCCGCGACGGCGGAAACACCGGGCACCTGGAGCGGATCTCGCGCTACGCCGGCCTGATCGCCGAGGCGATGCGCTTGCCCGACGACGAGGTGCGGATGATCGAACTGACCGCGCCGCTGCACGACATCGGCCAGATCGGCATCCCCGATGCCATCCTGCTCAAGCCCGGCAAGCTCACCCGCGAGGAATTCGCCGTGGTCATGCGCCACCCGAAACTCGGCTACGAGATCCTCAAGGACAGCAGCAGCCGTTTCGTCCAGACCGGGGCGGCCATCGCGCTGCACCACCACGAGCGCTGGGACGGCAGCGGCTATCCGGACGGACTGGCCGGCGAGGCGATCCCGATGGTGGCCCGCATCGTCGCCGTCGCCGACGTGCTCGACGCCATGACCACCCCGCGACCATACCGCGATGCGCACAGCCTGGAGGACGCGCTGGAGCACCTGCGCGGCGAGGCCGGCCGTCTGTACGACCCGGCCGTGGTGGAGGCCCTGCTCAGCCGGCAGTCGCAGCTCGCCGAGGTCCGGGCCAGTTTTCCGCCGGGACCGGCCTGCGGTGAGTGAAGCGCGGGGCCGGCGCAGCCATGTCCTCGCGAATCGCCAGACTGGCCGAGCGTTTTCGCGGCAGGCCGGACAGCGAGCACGGCCAGGCGCTCGTGCGCCTGGTCATCGCTTTCCTGATCCTTTCCTATCTGGTCGCGCTGGGCATCGGCAACGGCTTCGCCGATCCGCAGGATCGCGCCGTCATCGTCATCATCCTGGCCGAGACGCTGCTCGGGCTCGGCATCGTGATCGGCATCGCCCTGCGTCCGGGGGTGTCGCATGCCCGTCGCATCGTCGGCATCCTCGCCGACAATGCCACCCTGGCGGCGCTGATGAGCATCGGCGGCGCATCGCTGGCGCCGCTGTACGTGATCTCGCTGTGGGTCGCCATCGGCAATGGCCTGCGTTATGGCACCGCCTATCTGTTCGGCGCGGTCGGCGTGGCGGTGGCCGGCTTTCTGTACGTGATCCTGGTCAGTCCTTATTGGCAGGCCAATCCGCATCTGGCCTGGGGCCTGCTCATCGGTCTGATCGCCATTCCCGGCTATCTGGTCTCGCTGCTGCGCAGCCTGCGTGCGGCCATCGAGGAGGCGCGGCGGGCCAATGAGGCAAAGAGCCGCTTCCTCGCCAACATGAGCCACGAGTTCCGCTCCCCGCTCAACGGCATCATCGGCATGGCCGAGCTGTTGTCCTCGACCCGGCTCAATCCCGAGCAGCGCGAGTGCGCCGAGGTGATCCAGACCTCGGCGCAGACTCTGCTGCTGCTGGTCGAGGACGTGCTCGACATCTCGGCCATCGAGGCCGGCAAGCTGCGTCGTCAGGATGTCGACTTCAACCTGCGCGACCTCGCCCGGCGCCTGCGCACCATGCTGCAACCGCAGGCGACCGCCAAGGGGCTGGAGTTCCAGGTCCGCGTCGCGGAGGACGTGCCGGTGATGCTGCACGGGGATGCCGGCCACCTCACCCAGATCCTGCTCAATCTGCTCCACAATGCGGTGAAGTTCACCCCGGAGGGCAGCGTGCGCCTCGGTATCGAGCGCATTTCCGCCGACGCCGGCGGGGTTCGGCTGCGCATGACGGTCAGCGATACCGGCATCGGCATCGCGCCGGAGGACCGGGCGCGGATCTTCCGACCGTTCGAACAGGTCGACAGCGGAATCACCCGCCGCTACGGCGGCACCGGTCTGGGGACGGCCATTGCCAAGACGCTGACCGAGTTGCTCGGCGGCCGCATCGGCGTCGACGAGAATCCGGGTGGTGGCAGTGTGTTCTGGCTGGAACTGCCGTTCGGCCACGCGCGCGGAGGCAGCGTACCCGCCGAAACCCAGACCGAGGACAAGATCGTCTCCTTCGACGATCCGTTCGTCCGCCACCGTGCCCGAGTCCGCCCGCTGCGCATCCTCATCGCCGACGACCAGGCCGCCAATCGGCTGGTGCTCGAGCGCCTGCTCAACCGCGCCGGGCACTCCTGCCTGGTCGCCGAGAACGGTGAGGACGCGCTCGACCGCATCCTGGACAGCACGCCGGATGCGGTGATCCTCGACCTGCACATGCCCGGCATCAGCGGATTCGACGTCATCAAGCAGGCGCGCGTGATGCAGGCAGGCAGGCCCCGCACGCCGATCATCGTGCTCAGCGCCGATGCCACCGTGGACGCCGTCCAGCAGGCCGAGGCGGCAGGCGCGTTCGCTTTCCTGACCAAGCCGGTCGTCGTATCGCGGCTGCTGGAAACCCTGGCCGAGATCGCGGCCGGCGGCAGCGAGCAGGTGCCGATGCTGCCGGTTGCAGCGAATGCGCCGGCGCTGCGTCCGGATGTGCTGATCGAGTTGGCCGGCATGGGACTGGGCGCAGGGTTCCTGCACGACTTCGTCGACCAGTGCCTGCGTGATGCGGCGCGCTGTCTGACCGACATCGAGCGCGCCGGGAACGGATCGCATTGGGACGGAATGCGCGAGGCCGGGCATGCCCTCAAGGGCATCGCCGAGAACCTCGGCGCCCAGGCCCTGGTCGAGCGCAGCACGGAGATCATGCGCTGCAGCGATGCCGTGCTCGCGTCCGAATGGCGCCGGCGCCTGTCCGGGCTCGACACCCTGCTGGAAGTGACCGCCGACCTCGCCCGGCGCGAGGCCGAGCGACTCTCCGGGGTGTGTCCCACGGAGAGTCAGCCCGGCAACGAGTCGCGCTGAGCCTCAGCCGGTCTGGCGCAGCGCGCGCGGCGCCGCTGCGTTCCGGCGCAACTGCGCACGCACCAGCCGCTCCATGGTCTGCAGGGCGCGGTCGTTCAGTCGCATCGCCGCGTCAACCCAGCCGGTGGTCACGGCCAGCAGCTCGTCGAGGCTGACCGGACGGCAGGTCTCGCGTACCCGGCTCA
>JBEQAM010000078.1:0-7967 GCA_041640375.1 Rehaibacterium sp.
CAGTTCGCCGGCCTGGGCGAGCGGCTGGAGCTGATCCACCGTGCCACCGACCGCGACATCTTCGCCCGCGGCGCGCTGGAGACGTCGTGGCGGCTGATCGATCGTCCGCCTGGCCGCTACGCCATCGCCGACCTGCTCTTCGGCGCCGGCGGGCGCTGAGCCCGCCGCGCGAGACTGGCGCGAAGCGGCCGGCACGGATAGAATTCCCGCTCGCCTGATACCCCGCTACCGCCCGCACGGGCCGGCCCTGGATGCCGCGTCCGCGGGTCTTCGCACATCCGGTGCAGACCCACGCGAGGCGCGCCCCCCCACCCAAGGCGAGACCGCACGTGACCCATCCCGCACTCCTCGTCCTCGAAGACGGCACCGTATTCGAGGGCGTTTCCGCAGGCGCGCCCGGCCTGAGCGTCGGCGAAGTGGTGTTCAACACCGCCATGACCGGCTACCAGGAGATCCTCACCGATCCTTCCTACGCCCGGCAGCTCGTCACCCTCACCTATCCGCACATCGGCAACACCGGCTGCACCGCGCAGGACGACGAATCCGGCGAGGTCTTCGCCGCCGGGCTGATCGTGCGCGACGTGCCGCGCCGTCCGAGCAACTGGCGCAGCCAGGTCGCGCTGCCGGCCTGGCTGGCCGAGCGCGGTGTGGTCGCCATCGCTGGCATCGACACCCGCCGACTGACCCGCCTGCTGCGCGACCGCGGCGCGCAGAACGGCGCGCTGATGGCCGGCCCGAACCTCGACGCCGAGCGTGCCCTCGAGGCCGCCCGCAAGTTTCCCGGTCTCAAGGGCATGGATCTGGCCAAGGTGGTCAGCACGACCCGCCGCTACGCCTGGGACGAGGGTCAGCTCGACCTCGACCGCGGCGAGTTCGTCCGTGTCGACGCGCGCTTGCGCGTGGTGGTCTACGACTTCGGCGTCAAGCGCAACATCCTGCGTATGTTGGCCGAGCGCGGCTGCGCGATCACCGTGGTGCCGGCACAGACGCCGGCCAGCGAGGTGCTCGCCCTGCAGCCCGATGGCGTGCTCCTGTCCAACGGCCCCGGCGACCCGGAGCCCTGCGATTACGCCATCGCCGCCATCCGCGAGATCCTGGCCAAGCGCATCCCGACCTTCGGTATCTGCCTCGGCCACCAGTTGCTCGGCCTGGCCGCGGGCGCGAAGACCATGAAGATGAAGTTCGGCCACCACGGTGCCAACCACCCGGTGATCGATCTGGACTCGGGCCGGGTGATGATCACCAGCCAGAACCACGGCTTCGCCATCGACGAGGCGACGCTGCCGGCCAATGTGCGTGTCACCCACCGTTCGCTGTTCGACGGGTCCAACCAGGGCATCGCGCTCACCGACGCGCCTGCCTTCGGCTTCCAGGGGCACCCGGAAGCCAGCCCCGGCCCGCACGACGTGGCCGGGCTGTTCGACCGCTTCGTGGCCTCGATGCGGCGAGTCTGAGAGCTTCAGGGGAGGAATGAAAACATGCTCAGGGCACTGATCATCCTCGTCACCACCGCGCTCGGCCTGCTGTCTTTCAGCGCGGGCAATGCGTGGGCGGCTGCGCCGCTACAGGCGCCGCAGATTCCGGTGGCGGACTTCTTCCGCCATGCCGAGTTCACCAACGTCACGCTCTCGCCGGACGGTCGCCACATCGCCGTGACCGTGCCGGAGGGCGACCGCACCCTGCTGGCAGTGTTGCGTGTGGCCGACAAGCAGATCGTAGGCAAGTGGGACTACGGCGCCAACCGGCATATCGAGGATGTGTTCTGGGTCAACGACGAACGCATCCTGTTCCGTGCATCGATCAAGCTCGGCAGCTTCGACTACCGCGTCCTGCCCGGCGACATGTACGCATCCAACATCGACGGTACGCAGCGGGTCGACATCCCCAACGGCAATCTCTTCCGGATACTCGGTCGGGTCAAGGGCGAGCCGGGACTGGTCTGGGTGCAGCGCTCGGTCGACAACGCCTTTCTGTTCAAGCTCGACAGCCGCAGCGGCCGAACTGTGACGGTGGCCAGCGCGCCAGTGGATCAGGGGTCTTTCGTGCTCGATCACGACGGCAATGTCCGCTACGTGGTCGGCATGATGAAGGATCGCCGCATCCGCACGCTGCGCCGCGAGGGCGATGCCTGGACTTTGGTGCATGAGACCGGCGAGGGCGGTGGCCAGCGTACCCCGCTGGGCTTCGATGCCGACAACCGCCGGGTCTACTTCGCCGTCAGCGATCGTGGCGAGCCGGAGCGGATCGTGCTGTTCGACATCGAGCGCGGAGAGGAAACCGTGCTCTCGTACGACGACGTGGCCTCGCCGGACGGGGTCGTGACCAGTGGTGACGGCCGGCACCTGCTGGCAGTCCGCTATCAGCCGCATCGGCCGGTCTACGACATCCTCGATGAAGGTCACCCCGAGGCGCGCACCCTGAGCGCGCTGATCTCGGCCTTCCCGGACCATGCCGTCGAATTCCGCAATATCTCCGAGGACGGCAACCTGGTTCTGTTCCGGACCTACAGTGACGTCGATCCGGGGAGCTATTATCTGTTCGACCGCAAGGCCGGCAAGGCCACCTTCCTGTTGGCCAACCGCAGTTGGATCCGGCCCGAGCAGATGGCGCGGATGCGACCGGTGCGCTTCACGGCGCGCGACGGGCTGCAGATCAATGCCTACCTGACCGTGCCCAACGGGGTCGAACCGAAGAACCTGCCGCTGGTGATGCTGGTCCACGGTGGGCCGCATGGGCCACGGGATGTCTGGGATTTCCACCCGGAGGCGCAATTCCTTGCCAACCGTGGCTATGCAGTGCTGCAAGTCAACTACCGCGGCTCGGGCGGCTATGGCCAGGCCTTCATGGCCAAGGGCTTCAGACGCTGGGGACGCGAGATGCAGGACGACCTGACCGACGCGGTGCGCTGGATCACCGGGCTGGGCATCGTCGATCCCGAGCGGGTCTGCATCTACGGGGCGAGCTACGGTGGTTACGCCGCGCTGATGAGCGTGGTCCGGGAGCCCGAGCTGTATCGCTGCACGATCGGATACGTCGGGGTGTACAGCCTGCCGATGATGTTCCAGCGTGGCGACATCCCGCAAACGGCCTCCGGGCGCAACTACCTGCGTCGGGTGCTGCCTGGCGACCGCGCCGAGCAGCAGGCCCAGTCCCCGGCCTACAACGTCGACCGCGTCAAGGTGCCGATCATGCTCGTGCATGGCGCCCGCGATCAGCGCGTGCCGATCGAGCAGATGCATTTCCTGATCTCACAGCTGGAAAAGTCCGGCAAGTCGCCAGAAAAGGTCATCATCCAGCGCCGTGAGGGGCATGGCTTCTACGACCTCGACAATCGCATCGAGCTCTACACCCAGCTGCAGGCGTTCCTCGATCGCCACATCGGGCCGTCACGCGAATCTGCCGTTGCCCCATGAGGCGTGCGGATGATCCTGTCCTGTCCCGTCGCAACGCAGGCTGTCACCGGTCGGAGAGGCCGCTGGCGGGTTTGGCACCGCCATGCCGCATCCCGTGGGCGGTACCGCTGCCCATTCAGCTTGCGCCAGCCTTCGCGCGGTATGCATCGGGGCGCTGCGCCGAACGAAAACTCGGCCCCGGCCACGGCCTCCAGCCTTCTGCCCATGGCCAGCCCCTGACCTGCACGTTCGACGCCACGCCTCCGGTCCGACCCCGTTTCCATTCGATTCCTCGCCGAGCCAGCCACGATGCCCAAGCGCACTGATATCCAGACCATCCTCGTCATCGGCGCCGGCCCGATCGTGATCGGCCAGGCCTGCGAGTTCGACTATTCCGGCGCGCAGGCTTGCAAGGCCCTCAAGGCCGAGGGTTACCGCGTCGTGCTGGTGAACTCCAACCCGGCGACGATCATGACCGACCCGGAGACGGCCGACGCGGTCTACATCGAGCCGATCAACTGGCAGACGGTCGAGAAGATCATCGCCAAGGAGAGGCCCGACGCGCTGCTGCCCACCATGGGCGGCCAGACTGCGCTCAACTGTGCGCTCGAGCTGGCCGACCATGGCGTGCTGGAGAAGTACGGCGTCGAACTGATCGGCGCCTCGCGCGAGGCCATCCGCATGGCCGAGGATCGCGAGCTGTTTCGCGTCGCCATGCAGGAGATCGGGCTGGAGTGCCCGAAGGCCGAGGTCGCCAGGTCCTTCGAGCAGGCGCTCGAGATCCAGGCCAAGGTCGGTTTCCCGACCATCATCCGGCCGAGCTTCACCCTCGGCGGTTCCGGCGGCGGCATCGCCTACAACCGCGAGGAGTTCGAGGAAATCGTCAAGCGCGGCCTCGAGCTGTCACCGGTGCACGAGGTGCTGGTCGAGGAATCCGTGCTCGGCTGGAAGGAATACGAGATGGAGGTGGTCCGCGACAAGGCGGACAACTGCATCATCGTCTGCTCGATCGAGAACTTCGACCCGATGGGCGTGCACACCGGCGACTCGATCACCGTCGCCCCGGCGCAGACGCTCACCGACAAGGAATACCAGCGCCTGCGCGACGCCTCGATCGCCGTGCTGCGCAAGATCGGCGTCGATACCGGCGGCTCCAACGTGCAGTTCGGCATCAACGCGCACAACGGGCGTGTGGTGGTGATCGAGATGAATCCGCGCGTGTCGCGCTCCTCGGCGCTGGCGTCCAAGGCTACGGGTTTCCCGATCGCCAAGGTCGCCGCCAAGCTCGCCGTCGGCTACACGCTCGACGAGCTGCGCAACGAGATCACCGGCGGCGCCACGCCGGCGAGCTTCGAGCCGACCATCGACTACGTGGTCACCAAGATCCCGCGCTTCGCCTTCGAGAAGTTCCCGGCCGCCGATTCGCGCCTGACCACGCAGATGAAGTCGGTGGGCGAGGTGATGGCGATGGGTCGCACCTTCCAGGAGTCGATGCAGAAGGCCCTGCGCGGCTTGGAGATCGGCAAGGTCGGCCTCGACCCGACCGGCCTGGACCTGTCCAGCGAGGACGGCCTGGTAGCGCTGCGCCGCGAGGTCAAGGAGGCCGGTCCCGAGCGCATCTTCTACCTCGCCGATGCCTTCCGCGCCGGCATGACGGTGGAGGAGGTGCATGCGCTGAGCTCCGTCGATCCGTGGTTCCTCGACCAGATCGAGGAGCTGGTGCACCTGGAGCGCGAAGTCGTTCAGCGTGGCCTCGGTGGGCTGGACAAGGCCTTTGTCCGCACGCTCAAGCGCAAGGGCTTTTCCGACGCGCGCCTGGCGCAGCTGTGTGGCACCGACGAGCAGGCAGTGCGCGCGCTACGCCACGCCTTCGGGATCCGTCCGGTCTACAAGCGGGTGGATTCGTGCGCGGCCGAGTTCGCCACCAGTACCGCCTACATGTACTCGACCTACGAGGACGAGTGCGAAGCCGCACCCAGCGACCGGCAGAAGATCGTCGTGCTCGGCGGCGGCCCCAACCGCATCGGCCAGGGCATCGAGTTCGACTACTGCTGTGTTCATGCCGCGCTGGCGCTGCGCGAAGACGGGTTCGAGACCATCATGGTCAACTGCAACCCGGAAACCGTGTCCACCGACTACGACACCTCCGACCGCCTCTACTTCGAACCGCTGACGTTCGAGGACGTGATGGAGATCATCGAGCTGGAGAAGCCGCGTGGCGTGATCGTCCAGTATGGCGGTCAGACCCCGCTCAAGCTCGCGCGCGCGCTGGAAGCCGCCGGTGCGCCGATCATCGGCACCTCGCCGGACTCGATCGACCTGGCCGAGGATCGCGAGCGCTTCCAGAAGATGATCCGCAAGCTCGGCCTCACCCAGCCGCCCAACCGCACCGCCCGCAACCCGGACGAGGCGCTGGCGCTGGCGCGCGAGATCGGCTACCCGCTGGTCGTGCGACCGAGCTACGTGCTGGGCGGGCGGGCAATGGAGATCGTCTATTCCGACGCCGACCTGTCGCGCTACATCCGCGACGCGGTGAAGGTGTCGAACGATTCGCCGGTGCTGCTCGACCGCTTCCTCGACAACGCCGTCGAGGTCGATGTCGATGTGGTGGCGGATGCCGAAGGCAACGTGCTGATCGGCGGCATCATGGAGCACATCGAGGAGGCCGGCGTGCATTCCGGCGACTCCTCCTGCTCGCTGCCGCCGTATTCGCTGAGCATGGCCGTGCAGGACCGGCTGCGCGAGCAGGTCACCACGATGGCGCGTGAGCTGAAGGTCGTCGGTCTGATGAACACCCAGTTCGCCATCCAGATCGACGAGTCCGGCAAGGAGGAGATCTTCGTGCTGGAGGTGAACCCGCGCGCCTCGCGCACGGTACCGTTCGTCTCCAAGGCCACCGGCCTGCCGCTGGCCAAGATCGCCGCGCGCTGCATGGTCGGCAAGTCGCTGGCGGCGCAGGGCGCCACCCGCGAGATCGTGCCGTCCTACCATTCGGTGAAGGAGGCGATCTTCCCGTTCGCCAAATTCCAGAACGTCGACCCGATCCTGGGGCCGGAGATGCGCTCCACCGGCGAGGTGATGGGGGTGGGGCGCGGTTTCGGTGCGGCCTTCGCGCGCGCCCAGGAGGCAGCCAGCATCAAGGCGCCGGCGGTCGGCAAGGCCTTTTTGTCGGTGCGCGACCCGGACAAGCGGCGCCTGCTGCCGGTGGCGCAGGCGCTGGTCGAGCGCGGCTTCAGCCTGGTTGCCACCGCCGGCACCGCCGCCTTCCTGCGCGAGCATGGCCTGGCCTGCGAACAGGTCAACAAGGTGATCGAGGGCCGCCCGCACATCGTCGACCTGATCAAGAACGGCGAGATCGTCTACATCGTCAACACCACCGAAGGCCGCCAGGCCATCGCCGACTCGTTCTCGATCCGCCGCGAGGCGCTGCAGCAGCGGGTGACGTATTCGACGACGATCGCCGGCGCCCGCGCGCTGATCCATTCGCTGGACTATCGCGGCCAGGGCGAGGTCTGGTCGCTGCAGGAGTTGCACAGGGAGCTGAAGGCATGAGGTATCCACTGACCATGCGCGGCGCGCAGCGCCTGCGCGAGGAACTGGAACGGCTCAAGTCGGTCGAGCGGCCGAAGGTGATCGAAGCGATCGCCGAGGCGCGTGCGCATGGCGATCTCAAGGAGAACGCCGAGTATCACGCCGCGCGCGAGCAGCAGGGCTTCATCGAGGGGCGGATCCAGGAACTGGAGGGCACGCTCTCGCACGCCCAGATCATCGACCTCAGCAAACTCAACGCCGGCAGCCGCATCGTGTTCGGCGCGACCGTCGATCTCGCCGACACGGAGACCGGCGAGGAGGTGACCTACCAGATCGTCGGCGACCTCGAAGCCGACATCAAGGCAGGCCTGATCTCGATTTCCTCGCCGGTGGCACGCGCACTGATCGGCAAGCATGAGGGCGATACCGTCACCATCCAGGCGCCGGGTGGTGTCCGCGAATACGAGATCGTGGGAGTGCGTTACGAAGGTTGACAGCCGGGGCTCGGGCCAGGAAAAGCGCACCGAGGTGTCGTCATTGCCCGCGCAAGCGGGAATCCAGCGCCTTCACCCCGAACACCGAGTGCGATACCGCCCCCGGTGTTCGCCGGGATGACGGGCTCGCCAGCCTCGACGGCACCGCAGGAAACCTCCAAACGATGTCCGTGCTCACGCTGCTCCTGCCGCCCCGCAGCCGCTTCGACGGCCAGCCGCTGCCGACCGGACTGGCCAGGAGGCTCGGCCGCGCCGATCGGCTGCCGGACGGGCAGGGCGGCTGGCGGGTGCAGTTGCAGCGATACATCGAGGTATTGCCGCGCGGCTGGCCGGTGGCGGCGGTCACGCGGCAACTCGATGCCGGCGATGCGGCGGTGAGTGCCTGGCTGCGCGCCGATCCGGCGCACGTGCGGGCCGACATCGACACCGGTCGCATGCTGGCCTGCGGAGATCTCGGCCTGACCATGGAGGAGGTGCAGGATTTCCTGCGTCCGCTCAAGCCGCTGTTCGGTGATGCCGGCTTTCCGATCTCGGCGCCGGTGCCCGATCG
>JBEQAM010000079.1:0-7955 GCA_041640375.1 Rehaibacterium sp.
CTTCTGCGCGGTGCGCCCACCCGGCCATCACGCCACCGCCGATACCGCGATGGGTTTCTGCCTGTTCAACGCGGCCGCGGTGGCCGCTGCCCACGCGCTCGACGCGCACGGGCTGCAGCGGGTCGCAGTGATCGATTTCGACGTGCACCACGGCAACGGCACGCAGGCGATCTTCGAACACGAGGCGCGGGTGATGTACGCCTCCTCGCACCAGTGGCCGCTGTACCCGGGCAGCGGCGCGCGCGGGGAGCGCGGGGTCGGCAACATCGTCAACGCGCCACTGCCGCCGCTGAGCGGCGGGCACGAGTTCCGGCGCGTCTGGACGGAGCTGCTGCTGCCCGCGCTGGACGCATTCCGGCCGCAGCTGCTGCTGATCTCGGCCGGGTTCGACGCCCACCGGCTCGACCCGCTGGCCGACCTGAATCTCGAGGCCGGCGACTATGCCTGGCTCAGCACCGAACTGGCGCGGCTGGCCCGTCGCCATGCCGGCGGCCGCATGGTGTCGCTGCTGGAGGGCGGCTACAGCCTGGCGGCCCTGCGCGAGAGCAGCGTGGCCCACGTCGGCGCATTGCTGGCCGACTGAACCCGACCCGGCCCGCCAGCTCGCGCGCGTTGCCGCGCCAGGTCCGTTTGCGGCAAGCTAGCCGCCGTTTCGCCGGATGAATGCCCGCGTGCCCAGACCGCTGCTGCCGCCGCTCAGCCTCGCCGTCATGTTCGCCTTCGGGCAGGCCGGGGCGGCCGATCCGTGGCGGCTGTGCCCCACGCCCGACATCCTGCCGCCGTTCCGCAGCGGCGACCTGCCGGCGCCGGCCGCCCGCGCACGCCTGCCGACCGAAGTCGAGGCCGACCGCTTCGACCTGTCGCAGAGCGGGCGCTCCATCCTCGATGGCAGCGTGCTGCTCACGCGTGGCGACCAGTGGCTGGGCGCCGCACGGGTGGAGTTCGAGCACGAAACGCAGCGCTACGTCGCCAGTGGCGGGATCCGCTACGAGGACGACGGCCTGCGCCTGACCGCCCGCCAGGCGCGCGGCGACCAGCGCGCCGACAGTATCGAGCTGGACGACATCGCCTATCAGCTGGTCGCCGAGCGCGGCAACGGCCGCGCCGAGCGGGTCGAGGTCGTGGGCACCGATGCCACGCTGTTCCAGGCCACCTATTCGACCTGTGACCCGAACCAGCGGCTGTGGGAACTGCAGGCACGACGCGTGAATGTCGATCGCGAGGAGGGGCTGGCGCGCATCCACGACGCGCAGCTGCGGATCGGCCAGGTGCCGGTACTGTATCTGCCCTACCTGATCGTGCCGGTCGACGATCGTCGCCGCACCGGCGTGCTGTATCCCACCATCGGCCAGAGCGAGACCAGCGGCTGGGACATCCGCGTTCCCTACTACCTCAACCTGGCGCCGAACTACGACGCCACGCTGACCCCGCGCGCGCTCGGCAAGCGCGGCCTGATGCTGGGCAGTGAGTTCCGCTACCTCACCGAACGGCACCGCGGCATCTTCGAGGGCGACTGGCTGCCCGACGACCGCCTCGCCGACCGCCGCCGCAGCTACCTGCGCCTGAACCACCGCAGCGACCTGAACCGGGACTGGTACGCCACCATGCACCTGCGCCAGGTCAGCGACCGCCGCTACTTCGAGGATTTCGGCGAGAACACCGAGCAGACCGCGATCAGCTTCATCGACAGCACCGCCGCCCTGTACGGCCGCGGCCGCTACTGGCGCGCCGAGCTGCTGCTGCAAGACTGGCAGATCACCGACGCCCTGCTGCCGGACGGCGCCGAACCCTACCGGCGTCTGCCGCGCGCGGTGTTCGCCTGGGAGCGGCCGCTGCGGCCCTGGGCGGTGGGCGGCCTGCGCTCGGAGCTGGTCGCCTTCGACCACGCCGTCCTGGACGGTGGCCGCCGCATCGACCTCAAGCCCTACCTGCGCCTGCCGTTCGAGGGCGACGCCTGGTTCGTGCGTCCCGAGTTCGCCTGGCGCTACACCGCCTACGACCTGGACCGCCGCGACGGCGAGCGCAAGCCGAGCCGCAGCCTGCCGATCGCCAGTCTCGACATGGGCGCCTTCTTCGAGCGCAGCACGGGACTGTCCGGCCGCCGCTACATCCAGACCCTGGAGCCCCGGCTGTATTACCTGCGCGCCCCGTTCCGCGAGCAGTCCGGGCTGCCGATCTTCGACACCCAGGAGCTGACCTTCGGCTACGCCCAGCTGTTCCGCGACAACCGCTTCGCCGGCGCCGACCGGCAGAGCGACGCCAACCAGGCCACCGTCGCCCTGACCACCCGGCTGATCGACGAGGGCAGCGGGCGCGAGCGGCTCAGCGCCAGCGTCGGCCAGATCCGCTACTTCGACGCCCCGCGTGTGCTGCTGCCGGGCCAGCGGCCGCTGGACCGGAGCCGATCGGCCTATGTCCTGGAGGCCGATGCCCGCCTGTCCGACCGCTGGAGCCTGGGCGCCTCGCAGCAGTGGGACCCGGCGCTGCGCGCCACCACCCTGTCCTCGATCCGCAGCCAGTACCGCTTCGGCGAGGGCGGCGTGGCCAACCTGGCCTACCGCTTCCGTCGCGACAGCCTGGAACAGGCCGAGCTGTCCTTCGCCTACCCGTTGAACCCCGCCTGGCGCCTGCTCGGCCGCTGGAACTACTCGCTGTTCGACCGCACCACCGTCGAGGCCTTCGGCGGGGTCGAATGGGAAAGCTGCTGCATGGCCGTGCGGCTGGTCGCCCGCCACTTCGTCCGCAACCGCGAGGGCGAAAAGAACACCGCCCTGTACTTCGAGATCGAACTCAAGGGCCTGGGCTCGTTCGGCCGCGACACGGGCCGCCTGCTGCACAGTGGTATCCTTGGCTACTCGCGCTGACGGCCCGCATCCGGCCTCCGCGGCCTGAACGGCGCGCATTTGCGCACGATTCATCCGGCCCGGGCAATGCTGGTCATGATCGCGAAACGAGCAAGCGGCCCCGGCGACCCATGCCGGAACCGCGATGCCGGCCCGGTGGAGCCCCACCCGACAACCCATTCACTCCGCGCCGAGAGGCGCCCCGGAGCATGATCCAGATGAGATTCGTCCTCGCCCTTCTGCTCGCCGTCGCCAGCTTCGCCTCCGCGCAGGCGCAATCCCAGCTGCAGCCGGTCGACCGCATCGTCGCCGTGGTCGACGAGGACGTGATCCTGCGCAGCGAGCTGGACATGGCGCTCGCCAACGTCCTGGCCCAGTTCGCCGGTCGCGAAGCGCAGCTGCCGCCGCGCGAGATCCTGGAGCGGCAGGTGCTGGAGCGGCTGGTGGTGACGCGCCTGCAGCTCGACCGCGCCAACGCCTCGGGCATCCGGGTCTCCGACGCCGAACTGGAGCAGGCCATCCAGTCGGTCGCGGCGCAGAACCGCATGACGCCTGCCCAGCTACGCGCCCAGCTCGCCGCCGACGGCCTCTCCTACGAGGAATTCCGCACCCAGCTGCGCGACGAGATCGCCATCCAGCGCCTGCAGCAGCGCGTGGCGCAGAGCCGGGTCACGGTGAGCGAGACCGAGATCGACATGGCACTCGCCGCCCAGGGCGACAGCGGCGTGGTCTACCGGCTGGCCAACATCCTGGTCGCCCTGCCGGAAGCCCCGACGCCCGAGCAGCTGCAGCTGGCGCAGACCAAGGTCAACGGCATCAAGCAGCTGATCGACCGCGGTGAGATGGACTTCGCCGCCGCCGCCATCCGCTATTCCGACAGCCCCAACGCGCTGGAAGGCGGCGACCTCGGCTGGCGCGGGCTGGACGAGATCCCGGTGCTGTTCGCCAACGTCATCCGCGAGATGAAGCCCGGCCAGACCAGCGACCCGATCCGCGGCCCCAGCGGCTACCAGCTGATCCATCTGGCCGAGATCCGCGAACAGGGCCGGCAGACCGTCACCGAGTACCGCGCCCGCCATCTGATGGTGCGCATCACCGAGCTGGTTTCGCCCGAACAGGCGCAGCGCAAGATCGAGCAGCTCCATGCCCGCCTGCTCGCCGGCGAGGATTTCGCCACGCTGGCGCGCGAGCACAGCGACGATGCCAGCACCCGCGCCCAGGGCGGCGACATGGGCTGGTTCGCGCCCGGGGCCTGGGGCACCGCGGTGACCCAGCAGGTCGAGATGTTGCAGGATGGCCAGATCTCCCAGCCGTTCCGGACCGAGAGCGGCTGGCACCTGCTGCTGCGCGAGGGCAGCCGCGAGCAGGACGTGACCGAAGCCAACCGGCGCAACCAGGCGCGCGAAGTGATCGCCCGCCGCAAGTCGGAAGAGGAGATCGAGCGCTTCGTCCGTCAGCTGCGCTCGGAAGCCTTCGTCGAACTCCGGCTGGGTTCCTGAGCCAGCCGAGCGCGGCGCCATGACACCGCGCCTGGCCCTGGTCCCCGGCGAGCCGGCCGGTGTCGGCCCCGAACTCTGCGTCCATCTGGCCCAGCGCGCGCGCGACGCCGCGCTGGTCGCCATCGCCGACCCCGACACCCTGCTCGCCGCCGCCGCCACGCTCGGCCTGCCGCTCACCCTGCGCGATGCCGATGCGCACACCGGCCCCGGCGAGCTGGCGATACTCCCGCTGCCGCAAGCCGCGGCGACGGTTCCCGGCCACCCCGACCCGCGCAATGCCCTCGCCGTGGTCGACGCGCTGCGGCGCGCCGGCCAAGGCTGCCTGCGCGGCGAGTTCCACGGCATGGTCACCGGCCCGGTACACAAGGCCGCCATCCAGGCCGGCGGCATCGCCTATACCGGCACCACCGAACTGCTGGCCGAACAGGCCGGCTGCGAGGTGGTGATGATGCTGGCCAACCCGACCATGCGCGTGGCGCTGGCCACCACCCACCTGCCGCTGCGGCGCGTGCCGGACGCGATCACCCGCGACGGCCTGACCCGCACGCTGCGCATCCTGCGCGACGCGTTGGCGCGCGACTTCGGCATCCTGCAGCCGCGCATCGCCGTGCTCGGCCTCAACCCCCACGCCGGCGAGGACGGCGTGCTCGGCCGCGAGGAGATCGAGACCATCGCGCCGGCCCTCGACGCGCTGCGCACCGAAGGCCTGCACCTGCTCGGCCCGCTGCCGGCCGACACTGCCTTCCTGCCGCGCAAGCTCGCCGACGTCGACGCGGTGCTGGCGATGTACCACGATCAGGGCCTGCCGGTGCTCAAGCACAGCGGCTTCGAGCAGGCGGTCAACATCACCCTCGGCCTGCCCTACCCGCGCGTGGCCGTCGACCATGGCACCGCGCTCGACCTGGCCGGCAAGGGTACGGCGGACCCGTCGAGCCTGATCGCCGCCGCCACGCTCTGCACCGACCTCGCCTGCCGCCGCCTGCGCCTCCAGCAGCGGGCATGAGCCGCGACCGGCGCGCCATGCAGGCAGCCGGTCGCGGCGCAGGCCGCTCCATGCGAATCCCGAGTCCCGATCCCGCCCATGTCCCTCGACCAGCACCGCCACAAGAAGCAGTTCGGCCAGCACTTCCTGCACGAGCGCGGCATCGTCGAGCGCATCCTGCTGGCCCTGGATCCGCAGCCGGGCGAGCGCATCGTCGAGATCGGCCCCGGCGGCGGCGCACTGACCTTCCCGCTGCTGGCACGGCACGGCCGCCTGACCGCGATCGAATTCGACCGCGACCTGATCGCCCCGCTGCGCGAAGCCGCGCGGGCGCACGGTGAGCTGGAAATCGTCCACGCCGACGTGCTCAGCGTCGACCTGACGAAGCTCGCCGGCGGGGACAAGCTCCGCCTGGTCGGCAACCTGCCCTACAACATCTCCTCGCCGATCCTGTTCCACTGCCTGGATCACGCCGCGGCGGTGCGCGACATGCATTTCATGCTGCAGAAGGAAGTCGTCGACCGCATGGCCGCCGCGCCCGGCTCCAAGGTCTACGGGCGGCTGAGCGTGATGCTGCAGGCCTACTGCGAGGTGACCGCGCTGTTCCGGGTGCCGCCGGGCGCGTTCACGCCGCCGCCCAAGGTCGACTCGGCGGTGGTGCGGCTGGTGCCCAAGGCACCGGAGAAGATCGGCATCACCGACCACGCGCTGTTCGCACGCATCGTGCGCGACGCCTTCGGCCAGCGCCGCAAGACGCTGCGCAACGCGCTGTCGCAGATCTGCACGGGCGACGCCATCGCCGCTGCCGGCCTGCGCCCGGAGGCGCGCGCCGAACAGCTCGACGTCGCCGGATTCACAACCCTGGCCAACGCGCTGGCCGGCGCCTCCGACCCGGCGGTCGCAAATCCGTAAAATGGCGGACATGAACGACCCGCAGTACGCCATCGACATCGCCGTCGCCACGCGCTTCCTCGACGAGCAGTCCCAGCCCGCCGACGGCCGCTACGTGTTCGCCTATACCATCACCATCCGCAACCGCGGCAAGGTGCCGGCGCGCCTGCTCGGCCGCCACTGGATCATCACCGACGCCAACGGCAAGGTGCAGGAAGTGCGCGGCGAAGGCGTGGTCGGCGAGCAGCCCTGGTTGCGCCCGGGCGACGACTTCCAGTACACCTCCGGTGCGGTGCTCGAAACCGCCGTCGGCACCATGCGCGGCAGCTACGACATGCTGGCCGACGACGGCACCCGCTTCGAAGCGCCGATCCCGCCGTTCACCCTGTCCGTGCCGCGGACCCTGCACTGATGGCGACCTGGGCGATCGGCGACCTGCAGGGCTGCCACGACGCCCTGCAGCGCCTGCTGGACCGGCTGCGCTTCGATCCGGCGCGCGACCGCCTCTGGTTCTGCGGCGATCTGGTCAACCGCGGTGGGCAGTCGCTGGAGACGCTGCGGCTGGTGCGTTCGCTGGCGCCGTTCAGCCAGGTGGTGCTCGGCAATCACGATCTCTCGCTGCTCGCCATCGCCCAGCGCAGCGAGGCCGACCAGCGCAAGGTCAACGCCGACCTGCAGCGCGTGCTGTTCGCCGAGGACCGCGAGCTGCTGCTGGACTGGCTGCGCCGGCAGAAGCTCATCCATGTCGATCGCGGCCTGGGCTGGGCGATGGTCCACGCCGGCCTGGCGCCGAAGTGGACGATCAGGATCGCCGAGGCGCGCGCGCGGGAAGTGGAGGAGCGCCTGCACGGCGCGGGTCATCGCAAGCTGCTGCGCAACATGTACGGCGACAAGCCCGCCTGGTCGCCCAAGCTCACCGGCACCGACCGGCTGCGCGCGATCATCAACGTCTTCACCCGCCTGCGCTACTGCAGCCCGGGCGGGCGCATCGCCTTCGAGGAGAAGGGCGCGCCCGGCACCCAGAAGGCCGGCTTGTATCCGTGGTTCGAAGTGCCTGGCCGCGCCGAGCGCGAACTGCGCATCGTCTGCGGGCACTGGTCCACGCTCGGCCTGTTCCAGGGCCTGGGCGTGCACAGTATCGACACCGGCTGCGTCTGGGGAGGCAAGCTCACCGCGCTGCGGCTCGACAGCGAGCTGCCGGAGGTGGTGCAGGTGCCCGGGCGCCAAGCGCATGCCGAGGCCGCGGCACGGGCCTGAGCATCGCTGCATCATGACGCGCTGCGGGAACGGCCATGGCGCGATCCGGAGCGCCCGACGGTGGTATCGCGGCCATGGCCGCTCCCACAGCGCCTACCGGCGCGCATAGTCCACGAACTCGAACGCCAGTGCATGCCGCGCATCGGCTGCGTGTGGCTCACGCGCGGTGACGCGCCACTGCGCCGCGTCGAAGGCCGGGAAGAAGGCATCGGCGCCCTCGACCACCGTGTCGACGTGGGTCAGATGCATCCGCACCGCGCACGGCAGTGCCAGCGCATAGACCTCGCCGCCGCCGATCACCGCCAACTCGGGGTCATCGGCGACCGCCGCCAGCGCCGCAGCGAGCGAAGCGACCGGTTCCATGCCCTCGAACGGCACCCGTCCGTGGCGGGTGAGCACCAGGTTGCGCCGTCCCGGCAAGGCACGGCCGAGCGACTCGGCGGTCCTGCGGCCCATCAGCACCGGCTTGCCCAGGGTGAGCGC
>JBEQAM010000080.1:0-7840 GCA_041640375.1 Rehaibacterium sp.
TCCACGGGCTGATGCAGACGAACACGCCGCGGCCGTGCAGGTGCAGCTCGTTGGACTCGCCGGTCGGCCCCGGCAGCTTCTCGGGCTGGCCGAACAGACGGCGCGCCTGCAGTGCGTAATAGCGCAGGAAGTCGACCGCCTCGCGCACCTCGGCCACGCCGTCGGGCAGGGTCTTGCCGGCCTCGCGGGTGCACAGGGCCATGAACTCGGCCATGCGCGCTTCCAGCAGGTCGGCGGCGTGTTCGAGGATCCTGGCGCGGCCGGCGGCCGGCACCGCGTCCCAGGCCGGCTGCGCGGCGACGGCGTTGGCCAGCGCCTTGTCGACGGTGGCGGCGTCGGCGGCCTGCCATTCGCCGACCTTCATTCGGCGATCGGCCGGGAAGTATACGGCGAACGTTTCGCCGGCCGGCACGGCGCCGGGCACCAGCGGCTGGGCGTGCCAGGGCCTGATGGCGGCGTTGATCCGGTCGGCCAGTGCCTTGAGTTCGAGGTCGTTGGCGAGATTGACGCCCATGGAGTTGGTCCTTTCGTAGCCCTGGCTGCGGTACAGATCGACCGGCAGCGGAATCTTCGGGTGCGGCCTGGCGTCGAACGCGGCGACCGTGGCCACCGGGTCGGCCACCAGGTCGACCGCGGAGATGGCGGGATCAGTGATGCGGTTGACGAAGCTGGTATTGGCGCCGTTCTCCAGCAGCCGGCGCACCAGATAGGGCAGCAGGTCCTCGTGGCTGCCGACCGGTGCGTAGACGCGGCAGGGTGCGTCGAGCCTGTCCTTGCCGATCACCTCGCCGTACAGGTCGGCGCCCATGCCGTGCAGACGCTGGTACTCGAAGTCGCGGCCCTCGCTCATCGCGTGAATGGCGGCGATGGTGTGCGCGTTGTGGGTGGCGAACATCGGGTAGAAGGCGTCGGAGGCGGCAAACATGCGCCGCGCGCAGGCCAGGTAGCTGACGTCGGTGTTCGGCTTGCGGGTGAACACCGGGTAGCCGGCCAGACCGTCGACCTGGGCGCGCTTGACCTCCGAATCCCAGTAAGCGCCCTTGACCAACCGCACCGGCATGCGCCGGCCGGCGGCGCGGGCGGCGGCGGCCAGTGCGTCGAGCACGAACGGCGCGCGCTTCTGGTAGGCCTGCACCGCCAGGCCGTAGCCGTTCCAGCCGGCCAGGCTGGAATCGGCGAAGGCGTCGAGGATCACGTCCAGGCTCAGCTCCAGTCGGTCGGCCTCCTCGGCGTCGATGGTCAAGCCGATGCCCTGCGCCTTGGCCAGTTGCGCCAGTGCGAGCACGCGCGGGGTCAGCTCGGCCCGCACGCGGGCGCGCTTGGCGTGCTCGTAGCGCGGGTGCAGGGCCGAGAGCTTGACCGAGATGCTCGGTGCGGCGAAGACGTCCGGATAGGGTCCCCCGGCGCCGATCGCGAGGATCGCCTTGCGGTAGGCCTCCAGGTAGCGGGCGGCGTCCTTGGCGGTGAAGGCCGCCTCGCCGAGCATGTCGAAGGAGTAGCGGTAATCGGCGTTGTCGCCCTTGCGGCTGCGCCGCAGCGCCTCCTCGATGGTGCGGCCCATCACGAACTGGTGGCCCATGATGCGCATCGCCTGGCGCACCGCCAGCCGGATCACCGGCTCGCCGGCGCGCCCGATCAGCCGGCGGAAGGCGCCGGCGACGTTGCGATGGGTCTCCTCGCTGAGCGTGACCAGCTTGCCGGTCAGCATCAGGCCCCAGGTGGAGGCGTTGACCAGCGCCGAGTCGCTGCGGCCCAGGTGCGCCTCCCAGTCGGCGTCGCCGAGCTTGTCGCGGATCAGCCGGTCGGCGGTGGCCTGGTCGGGGATGCGCAGCAGCGCCTCGGCCACACACATCAGCAGCACGCCCTCCTCGCTGGACAGGTCGTACTCGCGCATGAAGGCCTCGATCACGCCCTGCCGGTCGGCCTTGGCACGCACTCGTTCGACCAGCGCCACGGCAGTGCGTTGCACCCTGGCGGCAACGTCGGGTGGCAGGGTGGCGTCGCGGAGCAGTTCGTCCAGATGCTGCGACTCGTCGCGCAGCCAGGCCGCGGTGATGCGGGTTCGCAACGGATCGGCGCCCGCGGGCAGCTCGGGAGAGAGGATGGCGGTCACGGAAATCCTGGGGAGCGGGGGCGCAGGGGCCCTCGAAGCGGCCAAGTTTAGTGCTCGACGGGCCGTCGAGAAAGGCGGCGGTCTGCGCATTCCCGGCGTGGCGCGACCACGCGTTTGCTTGATCGAGATCAAGGCGGAGCGGTACCATTCGCCAGTTTCCCCGCCTGCGGGGAGGCCGAGTCCTTCCGAATGATCGAGGAGTTTCCGCCTGTGGTCGCGGCAAGCTCGGAGACCCGTCTGGTGCTCCGGCCGAACCGCGCGCTGACGGCGCGGCAGCTGGCGACGGTGTTCGGGGCGCTGGTCTTCTCGATGTGCGCGATCGCCCTCTTCAGCTACTCGCAGGGCAATGCCTACGCGCCCGCGTTCGCGTTGCTCCACGCCGCTTTCGTCGGTCTGGCGCTGCGCCTGGCCTGGCGACGGGGCGAGCGCTACGAGGAGATCGCCGTCAGCGCACGCGCCGTCGAGGTGCGCCGCTCGGCGGAGCCGGCGCCGGCGTTCAGCGCGCATCCCTACTGGGTGCGGCTGTCGGTCGACGAGTGCCGCGGGGAGGCGCGCGTGCTGCTTGGCGTTTCCGGGCGCCGGGTGGAGGTGGGGAGTTTCCTCGCTCAGGACGAGCGCCGCTGCCTCGCGCAGCGCCTGGACGGATTGTTGGCGGCGGCCTCCGGCCGCGGCCTCGGAAAAGTTGGATGACATCGGGGTGAACCCATGAAAGCAGGTCATATGCTGCGGATCGGACTCGGACTGGCGGTCTTCGTCGGCAGCGGCGCGGCGCTTGCCAACCCGGAGCGCTGGCAGCTCAACATGTCGCCGGGCGTCACCACGATCGCGCAGAACGCCTACAACGCGCACATGCTGGCGCTGTGGATCTGCGTGGTGATCGGCCTGATCGTGTTCGGCGCCATGGCCTACGCCATGTTCCGCTTCCGCAAGTCGAAGGGGGCGGTGCCGGCCAAGTGGAGCCACAACACCACCGCCGAGGTGATCTGGACGGTGATTCCGGTGCTGCTGCTGGTGGTGATGGCGCTGCCGGCGACCCGCTACCTGATCGAGATGTACGACACCTCCGAGGCCGAGATGACCGTCAAGATCACCGGCTACCAGTGGATGTGGCGCTACGAGTACCTCGGCGAGGATGTCGGTTTCACCAGTCGCCTGGACCGCGACAGCGAGGCCACCCGCATGCTCCGCTCGGGCCTGGATCCGCGCGCGGTGGTCGACAATGAAGGTTTCAACAGCTACCTGCTGAACGTCGACAACCCGCTGGTGCTGCCGACCGACACCAAGATCCGCTTCGTCATCACCGCCGACGACGTCATCCACGCCTGGTGGGTGCCGGCGCTGGGCTGGAAGCAGGACGCGATCCCCGGGATCGTCAACGAGGCCTGGACCGAGATCAAGGTGCCCGGCACCTATCGCGGCCAGTGCGCCGAGCTGTGCGGCAAGGACCACGGTTTCATGCCGATCGTCGTCCGCGCCGTGCCGAAGGCCGAATTCGAGAGCTGGCTCGCCGCCCGCAAGGGCGATGCGGGCGAGGCCGCCCGCACCGCCGCCGTGGCCGCCAGTGCGGCCGACGAAGGCTGACCGGATCACGAGAGGTTAAGGAACCATGGGCAACACCGCCGTCCACCACGACGACCACGACCACAAGCCGCAGGGCTTCCTCAACCGCTGGGTCTACACGACCAGCCACAAGGACATCGGTACGCTGTACCTGGTGTTCTCGCTGATCATGTTCCTGATCGGCGGCTCGATGGCGCTGGTGATCCGCGCCGAGCTGTTTCAGCCGGGTCTGCAGTTCGTGCACCCGGAGTTCTTCAACCAGATGACCACCGTGCACGCGCTGGTCATGATCTTCGGCGCGGTCATGCCGGCCTTCGTCGGTCTGGCCAACTGGATGATCCCGCTGATGATCGGTGCGCCGGACATGGCGCTGCCGCGCATGAACAACTGGTCCTTCTGGATCATGCCGTTTGCCTTCGCGCTGCTGCTGATGACCCTGTTCATGCCCGGCGGCGGTCCGGCCGCGGGCTGGACGCTGTATCCGCCGCTGTCGCTGCAGGGCGGCTACAACGTGGCGTTCGTGATCTTCGCGATCCACCTGATGGGCCTGAGCTCGATCATGGGCGCGATCAACATCATCGCCACCATCCTCAACCTGCGCGCGCCGGGCATGACCCTGCTGAAGATGCCGATCTTCGTCTGGGCCTGGCTGATCACCGCCTTCCTGTTGATCGCGGTGATGCCGGTGCTGGCCGGCGCGGTCACCATGTTGCTGACCGACAAGTTCTTCGCCACCAGCTTCTTCAATGCGGCCGGCGGCGGCGACCCGGTGCTGTTCCAGCACATCTTCTGGTTCTTCGGCCATCCCGAGGTCTACATCATGATCCTGCCCGCCTTCGGCGTGGTCAGCGAGATCATCCCGACCTTCGCGCGCAAGCCGCTGTTCGGCTACACCGCGATGGTGTACGCCACCGCTTCGATCGCCTTCCTGTCGTTCATCGTCTGGGCCCACCACATGTTCACCGTGGGCATGCCGCTGGGCGGCGAGCTGTTCTTCATGTACGCGACCATGCTGATCGCGGTGCCGACCGGCGTGAAGGTGTTCAACTGGGTCTCCACCATGTGGGAAGGCTCGATGACCTTCGAGACGCCGATGCTGTTCGCGCTCGGCTTCGTCATCATGTTCACCATTGGCGGTTTCTCCGGCCTGATGCTGGCGATCGTGCCGGCCGACTTCCAGTACCACGACACCTACTTCGTGGTCGCTCACTTCCACTATGTGCTGGTGAGCGGCGCGGTCTACTCGATCATGGCGGCGGTGTACTACTGGCTGCCGAAGTGGACCGGGCGCATGTATGACGAGCGCCTGGGCAAGTGGCACTTCTGGCTGAGCACGATCTTCGTCAACCTGCTGTTCTTCCCGCAGCACTTCCTCGGCCTGGCCGGCATGCCGCGTCGCATTCCGGACTACAACGTCGCCTTTGCCGACTTCAACATGTGGTCCTCGATCGGTGGCTTCGGTTTCGGCCTGAGTCAGCTCATCTTCGTCTGGATCCTGATCAAGTGCTGCCTGCTGGACAAGGGGGCTAAGGCGGAGGCGCGTTCGTGGGAGGGCGCCAAGGGCCTGGAGTGGACCGTGCCGAGCCCGGCGCCGCACCATACCTTCACCACCCCGCCCGAGATCCGCGACGAGGATCTGGCCCACGGCCACGCGACGCACTGAACGGATCCCGCCGCGGCCCGCCACCGGGTCTGCGGCGGGATGTCGGCGGCAGCCGAACGGAGCGACCATGAGTACGCATAGCGACAAGCCCAGCTTCGATCCGGCCGAGCGCCGGGCCGGGATCGTGCGCACGGCACTGATCGTGGGCGCGGTCGCGCTGGCGATCTATGTCGCCTTCCTGGCGGGGCTGATCGGGCGATGAGCGGACGCGCCGACAACCGCCGGGTGCTGCGCAACATCGCGCTGGTCGCGGCCGGCTCGTTCGTGTTCGCCTTTTCGCTGGTGCCGCTGTACCGGATCGCCTGCGAGAAGGTGTTTGGCATCACCCTGGAGCAGGGGCCGGCCGGCGCGCAGCGGGTGGCCAACATGCAGGTCGACCCGTCGCGCGAGATCACCGTGCAGTTCGATGCCACCGTCAATTCGCGGCTGCCGTGGAGTTTTCGCGCGGGGCAGCTGACGATGAAGGTGCGCCCCGGCGAGCTGTACGAGGCGACCTACTTCGCCCGCAACGAATCCGACCGGCCGATCGTCGGCAACGCGGTGCCCTCGGTGGCGCCGTCCTCGGCCTCGACCTTCTTCAACAAGACCGAGTGCTTCTGCTTCACCGAGCAGCTGCTGCAGCCCGGCGAGGAGCGCGAGATGCCGGTGCGCTTCATCGTCGATCCGGCGCTACCGGCCGGGGTGCGCACGGTGACGCTGTCCTACACTTTCTTCAACAACGAGCAGGCGACCGCCCGGGTGGCGGCGCAGGCACAGGCCGGCGCGCGCGCCGCGCCCTGATCGAGAACTTCCGGAGTCCCAGGGAACCGCCATGGCCCACACCCACGACGCCAACGTCTATTACGTCCCGCACGACAGCAAGTGGCCGATCATCGGCGCCATCGGCCTGTTCATCACCATGTTTGGCGTCGCCAACTGGATGAACGGCGTCGGCTGGGGCATGTGGGTGTTCTTCGGCGGCCTGGCGATCGTCCTGGGCATGATCTCGGGCTGGCTCGCCGAGGTCGTGCACGAGTCGGTGTCCGGCTACTACAACAAGCAGGTCGACATGTCCTTCCGGATGGGGATGATCTGGTTCATCTTCTCGGAAGTGATGTTCTTCGCCGCCTTCTTCGGCGCGTTGTTCTACGCCCGTGTGCTGTCGGTGCCGTGGCTGGGGGGCGAGGGCGACGGCGCGATGACCAACGCCCTGCTTTGGAGCGGGTTCGAGGCGGCCTGGCCGACCAACGGGCCGGGCGCCATCGGTGGTGACTTCGAGACCATCCCGGCCTGGGGCATCCCGCTGCTCAACACCCTGATCCTGCTGACCTCGGGCATCACCATCACCATCGCCCACCACGCGCTGAAGGCGGGCAACCGCACCCAGCTGCTGATCTGGCTGGCGGCGACGGTGCTGCTGGGCGCGGTATTCCTGTTCTACCAGGTGGAGGAGTACATCCACGCCTACCGCGACCTGAACCTGACCCTGGGCTCGGGCATCTACGGCTCGACCTTCTTCATGCTGACCGGCTTCCACGGCCTGCACGTCACGCTCGGCGCGATCATGCTGGCGGTGATCTGGTTCCGGTGCGCCAAGGGCCATTTCAGCAAGGACGACCACTTCGGTTTCGAGGCGGTGGCCTGGTACTGGCACTTCGTCGACGTGGTCTGGCTCGCTCTGTTCCTGTTCGTCTACGTGCTCTGAGCCGCGACGGACGGGCCACTGCCGCGCGAGGGCCGGCGCTGCCGGCCTTCGCCGCGTCTGGAGTTCCGCAAGAACTTTACGGCTGGATGCCGTGCGGCTGGATGACCCCGGTCCAGATGCCGAGGATGACCAGCAGGATCAGCACCACGGACAGGCCGACGCGCCAGGTCAGCGAGTTGACCGTGCGCTTGCTGCCGCCCTTGTCGACGAGCATGTAATAGAGCCCCGCCCCCAGGTTGTAGACGATCAGGACGAGGAAGCCGACGATCAGCAGTTTCTGCAGCATGGGACGGGCCGGGAACGAGATGAGACACGCATTATCCCAGTTCGCCGCGGCGCCCGCAGTGGCGCGGGGCGCCGCGCAGTGAGCCGGATCCTGCTCGGGTCGCTGGCCTTGGCCGCCTGCCTGCTGTTCGTCGCGCTCGGGCGCTGGCAGTGGGGGCGCGCGCTGGAGAAGGAGGCGCTGCTCGCCGCCAGGGCGCAGGCGCTGGCACAGCCCGCGCCGCGGCCGCTGGCGCACGCCCTGGCCAATGAGGACGGCGGCCTGCAGTGGGTCGAGGGCGAGGGCGAATTCGCCGATGCGCCGGCGATCCTGCTCGACAACCAGCAGCGCGGCGGGCGCGTCGGCGTGAAGGCCTACCGCCTGTTCCGGCCGCTCGGCGGCGACCGCGAGGTGCTGGTCGACCTGGGCTGGCTGCCGTTGCCGCCGGACCGCTCGCTGCCGGCGATCGCACGGCCGGAGGGCAGGCTGCGCGTGCGTGGCCTGCGGGCGCCGCCGCCGGCGACCGGGCTGCGGCTGGCGGCGGCCGGCGGGCACGCC
>JBEQAM010000081.1:0-7829 GCA_041640375.1 Rehaibacterium sp.
CCCGCCCGGTCCGGGGGCGCGGGCGGGGAGCGGCCAGTCCGCTCTCGGCCGGGATAGACTGGGGCGGCATCGCCGCCAACCACCGGGAGGATGTCGCATGCGCCGCCAGCCCGCCGAAGCCGTGACCCGCGAGGACGCCGAGGCCGCCGTCCGTACCCTGCTGCGCTGGGCCGGCGACGACCCCGACCGCGAGGGCCTGCGCGATACCCCCCGCCGGGTGGTCGAGGCCTACGCCGACTGGTTCTCGGGCTATGCCGAGGACCCGGCCGAGTACCTGCGCCTGACCTTCGAGGAGGTCGGCGGCTACGACGAGATGATCGTGCTGCGCGACATCGACTTCCAGTCGCACTGCGAACACCACATGGCGCCGATCATCGGCCGCGTCCACGTCGGCTACCTGCCGATCGACAAGGTGGTCGGGATCAGCAAGCTGGTGCGGGTGGTGGAGGCCTATGCCCGCCGCTTCCAGGTGCAGGAAAAGCTGACCGCCCAGATCGCCCAGTGCATCGACCAGGTGCTGGCGCCGCGCGGCGTCGGCGTGGTGATCGAGGCCAGCCACGAGTGCATGACCACCCGCGGCGTGCGCAAGCCCGGGGTGACCATGATCACCAGTCAACTGCTGGGCTCGTTCCGCGACGATGCCCGCACTCGCGCCGAGTTCCTGCGCCTGGTCGGACGCGGCGGGGTCTGAGCGCCTGCCGGTGCTCCGGGCGCGGGGCCACCATCGAAGGCAGGCACGGTCGCACGCACCCCCGCGGCCGCCGAGCGGACCGCTCCGCCTGCGGGCGGAGCGGTCCGGCAGCACTCAGAAGGTCCAGTCGACCCGCGCGTAGTAAAACGCGCCGTTGTAGCCGAACGGGGCGCTGGTCGAATACGGCAGGATGCCGTTGAAGGAATTGGCCGGGATCACCTCGTCGGGGTAGGCGTCGAACACGTTGTCGGCGCCCACGGTCAGCCGCAAGCCGTTGCCGAAGCGGTAGCCGGCGGCCACGTCCACCACCAGCTCGCGGCCGAAGGTCTGGTCCAGGGCCGGGTCGGTGTTGTTGAAGGTGGTGTACTTGCCGTAATGGGTGGCGCCCAGGCGCAGGTCCCAGGCGCCGAAGCGGTAGTCCAGGCCGAGCACGCCCTTGCTCGTGGGGGCGCCGTCCTGGATGCGGCCGAGCTCGGCGCGGCCGATCCGCTGCAGGCCGGGGTCGACCTGCTGCAGGCTGGCCGGATTGGGCGCCAGCCGGGTCACCTCGGTGTCGTTCCAGTTCCAGGCCAGGGTCAAGCCCAGCTCGCCGGCGCCGAGCGTGTACTGGCCGCTGGCGACCAGGTCGACGCCACGGGTGCGGGTGTCGGCGGCGTTGGTGAAGTAGCGGCCGCCGCTGGCGTTGGGAAAGCCGTTGGCGACCAGGAACTGTCGCACCGGCGTGCCGACCAGGTTCTCCGACAGCAGGATGCGGTCGTCGATGTCGATCCGGTAGGCGTCGACGGTCAGCGTCCAGTGGTAGCCGAGCGCGGCGCTCAGGCCGAGGCTGAGGCTGCTCGACTTCTCCGCCTTGAGCGGTTCGGCACCGAGCAGCTGCGCCACCGGATCGGTGACAGGAAAGGTGCGCACCTCGAACGGCTGCAGCACGCTGCCGATGTTGATGAAGGTGGTCGCGGTGGTCGAGTAGTACTGCTGGGCCAGCGAGGGCGCACGAAAGCCGGTGCTGGCGGTGCCACGCAGCGCCAGCGCGTCGGTCAGCGCGTAGCGGCCGGACAGCTTGCCCGAGGTGGTGCTGCCAAAGTCGCTGTAGTCCTCGTGGCGTACCGCCGCGCCGAAGGCGAGGCGATCGCTCAGGTCGGCCTCGAGATCCAGGTACACCGACCAGGCGTCGCGGCTGACGTCCACCTGGTCGGACGGACGGAAGCCGGGGAAGACCTGGGCGCCGCCGGGCACGGTCGGCGTGGCCGGGTTGAAGAAGTAGCTCTCCGGCTGGCCGGCGCGGATGCGGAACTCGTCTTGGCGGTACTCCAGGCCGACGGCCAGGTTGAGCGGATAGGCCAGACCGCCGACCTCCAAGCCACGGCCGAGATCGAGGTTGAACGCGGTCAGGCCGTTGGTCAGGCTGCCGGCGTAGAAGCGGGTCGGGCTGGCTGCGCCGAGCGCGGCGTTGACGCTGTTGGCGACGTGGAAGGCGAAGTCGTTGCCGCCGGTGGTGAGGCTTGCATCCCAGCGCCACCCGCCCGCGGTGGTAGCGCGCACGCCGCCGACCAGGCTGCGGTCCTGGCTGTCGGAAACGATCAGCGGCAGAAAGCCGTCGGGATGGATCGCCGGCACGTTGCGCGGGTCGAGCGGGCGGCGGAAAAAGCCGGCCGACTCGCCATCACGCTGACCATAGCTGCCGAAGGCGTAGAACTCGGCGTCGTCCCCCAGGGCTGCGCCGCCATTGAAGAACACGATCCGGTCCTGGACGTCGGCGTCGCCCTGGCGGTGGTTGAGGCGGTTGATCGTGGCTTCGCGCGGATCGGGCTGGCCGTCGATCAGCGGGTACTGCTGGCGCGGGTCGGGCCGGGCGCGGTTGGTGAAGCCGCGGTCGCGGTACTCGGCGGTCACGGTCAGGTGGCCGGCGCCCATGTCCAGGCTGGTGCTGGCGGCGACCTGGACCAGCTCGCCATCGCCGGCCTTGTGCTCGCCGTAACGGGCATCCAGGCTGCCACCCTCGCGCCCGCTCCTGAGCACGATGTTGATCACGCCGGCGATGGCATCGGAGCCGTACAGCGCCGAGGCGCCGTCACGCAGCACCTCGATGCGCTCGATCGCCGCCACCGGGATGGTGTTCAGGTCGACCGGCGAGGAGCCGCGGCCGATGGTGCCGTTGACGTTGACGATCGCGGTGGTGTGGCGGCGCTTGCCGTTGACCAGCACCAGCACCTGGTCCGGGGCCAGGCCGCGCAACTGGGCCGGACGCACATGGTCGGTGCCGTCGGTGATCGACGGGCGCGGGAAGTTGAACGAAGGCACCAGCCGCGCCAGCGCGGCGTTGATCTCGGGCGAGGCCTGCGCCCGCAGGGTCTCGACCGGGATCAGGTCGATCGGCGACAGCGATTCGGCGACGGTGCGATCCAGCGCGCGGGTGCCGGTGACGACGACCGCGTCGAGGGCACGGGCCTGGTCGCGTTCGGCCTCCTCCTCGGCGACGGCTTGCGCCTGGGCGCCCCCGGCCAGCAGGGCCAGGGCGATCGCGGACAGCCGCGGGCGCCGGCGCAAGGCGGCGGCGGCGGAAGATGATGTGGCGGCGTGCTTGTCGTTCATGGTCGATCCTTGGGAGGGTCCCGATCGACGCGACGCACGCTGGCCCCGCCGTCCCGCACGGGCAGCGCCGTCGCGGGTCTCGGGGAGGGTCAGGGGGGTTCTGGGGGCGCCTGACTCAGCAGCACCGGGTCCGCACGGACGCAGACATCCCACCGCAACAACAGGTGATGGACGCGTGAAGGCGGGCGGCGATGGAGGTCATGGCCGGCCGAGTATGCCGGCAGACGCCGCGCCGCTGTCAACCCGGCATCGTACGCACGGGTGCACTGCGCGGTGTCGTTCCCACACTGTGCCGGCATGCCCGTCTTCTGCCCCTGCGGCTCCGGCCGCCCGCAGGCCGACGCCTATGCCGACCAGGCCGCCGCCGAGACCGCGGCGCTGATGCGCAGGCACGGCAGCGCCTGCGTGCTGAGGCTGCGCGATGGCCTGCTGGCCGCCGGGCATCCGCGCATGCATGGGCCGCGCTCACACTCGAGGCCCCGCCAGGTGCGCGCACCCCCCGGCTCGGACTGCAGGTGAAGCGGCAGGCCATCAGCGGTCCGGATCGTGCGAGGTCGAATCCGTCGCCCCCACCGCGTCGGCAACGGGGCGTAGCGGCTGCACGAGCGCAGCCGCTTCCACCACCAGCGCGGACGCCGGCTCCACCTCGACCGCGACAGCCGCTCAGGCGCGCCCGAAGAATTCGCAAGCCCTAGCCGCAGCGCAGCGCCACCACCACGCCCTCTTCGTCCAGTTCGGCGTTGAGCCGGGCGTGATGGTATTCCAGCGTCACCGGCTGTCCCGGCCGCAGGTAGCGGGCCAGGTCGGCACCGGCGTCGAAGCGCAGGCGTTCGAGCAGTTCCTCGCTGGCCGGTT
Source organism: Rehaibacterium sp. (assembly GCA_041640375.1). Classification (GTDB taxonomy): domain Bacteria; phylum Pseudomonadota; class Gammaproteobacteria; order Xanthomonadales; family Xanthomonadaceae; genus Rehaibacterium. The sequence goes on from JBEQAM010000081.1 coordinate 4,136, forward strand.
CGCCGATCGCCCACTGCGCACGCGCGGCGTCGCAGCCGGCCTCCGGCAGGGCGGCGTCGCTCTCGACCGTCGACGGCCCGGTCGGTGCGGCCGCCGGGTCGCAGGCCGCCGCCAGCACGGTGAGCAGCAGCACGGCAAGAACACGGACGGCAGGCATCGCGGGTCTCCCGGGGGGATCGGATCGCTCCGGATTATCCCGGATTCCGCCCCGGGCCGTGCTGGCGCGGGCGCCCTACCCGCCGCGCGCCCGCTCGCGTAGGCTTGCGCCGCATGACCCTGCTCAGTGTCAACCTCAACAAGATCGCCGTCCTGCGCAACTCGCGCGGCGGCCATGCGCCCGATCCGGTCGCCGCAGTCGACACCGTGATCGCCGCCGGCGCCGGCGGCATCACCGTGCACCCCCGTCCCGACCGCCGCCACGTCACGCCGCAGGACGTCCTGGCGCTGGCCACGGCCATCGCCGGCCGGGTCGAGTACAACCTGGAAGGCAACCCATTCGCGCCGCCGCGCGAAGGCTACCCCGGCTTTCTCGCCCTGTGCGCGGCGGTGCGGCCGAGCCAGGCCACGCTGGTGCCGGACAGCGACGAGCAGATCACTTCCGACCACGGCTTCGACCTGCGCCGCGATGCCGCCCGGCTGCGGCCGGTGGTCGCCGAGCTCAAGGCTCTGGGCTGCCGGGTCAGCCTGTTCGTCGATGCCGGCGTCGAGGGGCTGGACGAGGCGGCCGCGATCGGGGCCGATCGCATCGAGATCCACACCGGCCCCTACGCCGAGGCGCACGCCGCCGGCGCTGCCGACGTGCAGCTCGCGCGCTGCGCCCGCACCGCCGAGCAGGCGCTGGCGCTTGGCCTCGGGGTCAATGCCGGCCACGATCTGAGCCAAGCCAATCTGGGCGACCTCCTCCGCGCCGTGCCGCAGATCGCCGAGGTCTCCATCGGCCACGCGCTGATCGGCGAGGCGCTCTACGCCGGTCTGGACGCGACCGTCCGCGCCTACTGCGCCATCATCGCCGATGCCGTCGCGCGGCGGGACTGAACGGATCGCCCGGGCTGTGCCGTCGCCCGCTGGCCGCCGCGCCCACCCGCCTGCTCGATGTCGATCGCGCGCAGGCCGGCATTCCGCGCGCTGGTAAGGGCGAAGCTGAGCGCCCGGTATTCGCTGTCCTGGTCGCTGGTCAGCTGCAGGCGGGCGTCCGGGGCGCGGGCCACGATGTCGTGCAACCGCGCCTGCAGCACCGCCGGCGGCAGGGCCTTGTCGCTCCGGTACGGCAGGTCGCGCGGGATGCGCTGGATCGCCAGCGACGTACTGGCCATGAAGACGATCAGCAGCACCAGCAGCTCATCGATCAGGGGCACGATGCTGATCTCGGCCCGCGGGGTATCAGCGGCCGTGCGCAGAGCCAGGGCGCGTCTCCGTGACAGTCGGCGCTTCCGTTGTCTGCCGTTCCGGCCCGGCCGGCAAGCGTCGCGGGGCGAGACGCGGTACGAAAAACGCCGCCCGAAGGCGGCGCTTTCGCGGTTTGCGAGGCTGCGCGCAGGACTAGCGCAGGTTCTCGACGAAACCGATCTTCTCCATGCCGGCGTTCTTGGCGATCGCCAGCACCTCGGCCAGCACCTGGTACTGGGCGTCGGGGTTGGTTTCGATCTCCAGGGTCGGCTGCGGCCGGTCGTTGTACTGCGCCTCGTTGACCACGGCGATGAAGTCGTTGGTCAGCTGGCGCATCAGCACCGGCACACCGTCCTTGAAGATTTCGCCGTTGGCGTCGATGCGCAGGGAGATCGGCGGCGGCGGATCCTTCGGCTGCTCAGGCTGCGCGCGGCTGGCCTGGGGCAGATCGATCTGGATCTGGTAGGACACGGCCGGCACGGTGACCATGAAAATGATCAGCAGTACCAGGAGCACGTCGATCAGCGGCACGACGTTCATGTCGCACTTGGCGCCGGCTCCCTGTTGCGATGAAAAGGCCATGCGATGCTGCTCCGGGTATCAGCTGGAAGGAGTGGCCACGAAGCCGATCTTGCGGATGCCGACATCCTTGGCCGTCTTCATCACGCTCTGGACGATGGCGTAGCGGGTCGTCCTGTCGGCGCGGATGTCGACCTGGGGCTGCGGCGTCTTCTGCGCTTCCACGGCGAGCTGCGTCTCCAGCAGCTCGCGCGTGACCGGCTGGTCGTTCCAGAAGATCTCGCCGGTCTCCTTGATGGACAGCGTGATGATCTGGGGTGGCACCTCCGGCCGTTGCTGCAGCGCCGCCTCCGGCAGCACGATCTGAACCTTGTGGTTCATCAGCGGGGCCGTGACCATGAAGATGATCAGCAGCACCAGCATGACGTCCACGAGCGGAACGACGTTGGGTTCGGTGAACCCGCCGCCCTCGCCTTCGTTGGCGCTGAATGCCATGGGGTGTCTCCGTCAGCCTGCTGTCTCGAACCGGCTCAGCGCTTGACCGCCGCGGCTGCATCGCCGACGCGGGAACCGGTGGCGAAGAAGTCGTGCAGGTCGTGCGCGAACGAGTCGAAGCGGGTGTTGATGACGCGGTTCTGGCGGGTGAAGGCGTTGTAGGCAATCACCGCCGGGATCGCGACGGCCAGACCGATCGCGGTCATGATCAGCGCGGCGCCGACCGGGCCGGCCACGGCGTCGATCGAGGCCGAACCGCTGACGCTGATGCCGATCAGGGCGTGGTAGATCTTCCACACGGTGCCGAGCAGACCGACGAACGGGGCGGTCGAGCCAACCGTCGCCAACAGGGTCAGGCCGTTCTCGAGCTTGGAGCTCTCGCGGGTGACCGCCTGGCGCAGGGCGCGATCGATGAACTCGGAGCGGTTCAGGGCCTCGACCAGGCGCGAACCCTCGTGCTTCTGATGGTGCGAGGCGGCCTCGGCGGCATCCAGCGCGATCTTGGAGAACGGCTCGTCCTTCGGCTGCTCTTCCATGAACTTGATCGCCTCCTGGGCATTGGTGGTCTGCCAGAAGGTGGCGATCACCTTGTCCGCGCGGGCCTTGATCTTGGCGTTGCGGATCCAGTTGACGATCGTGTAGTACCAGGCGGCCAGCGACTGGACGATCAGCACGATCAGGATGAAGGCGGCGACGTTCTGCTCGCCCGCCAGCATCTCGCCGATCATGTGGTCGAAGCCGAACTGCTCGGCGCCGGCGACGCCCGTCTCCAGACCCTGGATCGGCTGGTTGGCGACCTGGTTGGCCGCGGTGTTGGTGGTGTCCTGCAGCATAACGCGTACCTTTGGTGATTAAGCTTCGTCAAGTCGGAAGTTGATCGGGACCAGCACCCAGCCCTGGACCGGCTGGCCGTTGCGGATACCCGGGTTGAATTTCCACTGCCGCACCGCATCCATGGCGGCACGGTCGAGGAGGCGTGAACGGCTCGATTTCTCGACTTCGATCTGGATTGGATCGCCGTTCGTATCCACCAGAACGCGGAGGATCACCTCACCCTGCTCGCGGTTGCGCAGTGCCTGGGGCGGATAGCGCGGCGGGCGTACGCGTCGATAGGTCTGGTCCTCGCTCGGACCGTAGTCCTGCGGGGGAGCCGGGGGGGCCGGCGGCGCCGGTGGCGGCGCCTCGACCGCCATCGGCGAGGCGTCCTCGAACACCACCGGTGGCTCCGGCGGCGGCGGCTGGGGCACCGGCTGCGGGCGCTCGACCACCTTCGGTGGCGGGCGCTTGGGCGGCT
>JBEQAM010000082.1:0-7799 GCA_041640375.1 Rehaibacterium sp.
CTTGCCGCCGCTGCAGGGAGACGCGCGCATGCAATCGCGCGCCGCCTCGCACCGATGCGGGTGCCGTCTCCGCGCCGGCTGACGGCGCGGTGGCGGGCGGGTACGGGGCTGTCCCACCGCCCGCGATGGCCTCGACTCAGCCGCAGTCGCTCAAGGCATGGTCGATCGCCGCGCACACCGCCGTCACCTGGGCCAGATCGCATCGTTCCGGCGTGACCCGCGGGCTGTCGGGATAGACCTCGGTCGTGGTGGTGTAGCGGGCGCCGGTGATGCCGGCGCACAGGCCGAGCTCGCGGAACGGATACAGGATCACGCCCGGGGCGACCACGGGCGAGCCGATGATCTCGCCGCGGGCATCGGCCGGCGCGATGTGGGTCACTCGACGCACCGCCTCGATCACCGCGGACTGGAAGGCGAGTTGCGGATTCTCGCTGTCGCCGACCAAGTAAAAGCCATCGGGAATCTCCCCGGGCTCGAATGGCTTGCCGTCGCGCGCGGCCAGGGCCGGCCGGAATTCGGTTTCGTCGGAATCGGTGGTTTCGTGCAGGTCGACATGCAGCAGGAAGCGCCCGTACAGCGGCGCGACCAGGCGCATCAGCGCGGCCGACTCGGGCGCCGGGCTGTCCTCGCGGAAAGAGCGGTTGGGATCGACCGCCTGCGCGTTCCAGCGGTGGATGCGCTCGTAGGCCCACGGGCTCACGCAGGGCACCACCAGCAGATTGACCCGATCGGCATAGCGCATGGCCTCCCGATCCAGGAACCGCAGGGCGCCGCGCACGCCGCTGGTCTCGTAGCCGTGCACGCCGCCGGTCACCAGCACGCAGGGTAGCCCGTCACGCCAGTCGCGGCTGCGGACGGCGAACAGCGGGTAGCTGTCGGGCGGGTAATCGAGCCGCCCGTACTCCGTCACCTCAAAGCGCGTGCGCAGACGCTCGATCGCGCTCACCACATCGGCCATGTAGCTGCGCTGGCGGCGCTGGCGCGCGCGCCAGGCGGCGCGCTCGGCCTCGCCCCAGGGCTGACCGGGGATGCCGATGGGATAGGTGCCTGTCATTCCGGAGCGACTCCATAGAGCCGGAAAAGACGCGCACTTTAGCATTCGGGATTCACCGGCAGGCACAATGGCAGGGTCTGTACGCACATCTGAGTTCACGCAGCGGCCGTTCCATGCCGGCCGATGGGACCCCACCGCATGCCGCGCTATTCCGGCCCCCTGCTCACCCGCGCACTCGCCCAGGCGCTGCTCGCCGCCCGCGATGCCGGTGCGGCCACATGGACCGGTTCGCTGGATCTGGAACGCTCACAGACCGAGGCACGGCTGGAGACCGACGCCTGGCACTGGCACGGCCAGCGCTACCCGTACCCGGACGCGCTCCGTGACCGCACGATCCATTACTGGGACGGCGAGGGTTTCGCGCCGGTGTCGCGCTACTCCGGCGCGCTGATCAAACTGGTGCCGACCGAATGGGGCGCGCCGACCTTCGAGATCGACGGTATCAAGATGCTGCCCACGTCGAAGGAATCGCCCATCGACGACGCGCGCCGCAAGGTGGCGCAAGTCCAGCCGCGCGGCAAGGTCGTGCTCGACACCTGCGGCGGCCTGGGCTACTTCGCCGCCTGCTGCCTGGAGGCCGGCGTGGCGCGCGTCCTGTCGTTCGAGAAAAGCACCGACGTGCTGTGGCTGCGCACGCTCAACCCGTGGTCGCCCGACCCGGATGCGCCCGCCAGCGGCGGCCGGCTGCAGCTCACCCACGCCGACGTGTCGCAGGCGATCACGGCGCTCGCCGACGCCTGCGTCGATGCCGTGCTGCACGACCCACCACGCTTCGGCATCGCCGGCGAGCTGTATTCGCAGGCGTTCTACGACCAGCTCGCGCGCGTGCTGCGCCGCGGCGGGCGGCTGTTCCACTACACCGGCCGCCCGAACAGACTCACCAGCGGCCGCGATGTGCCACGCGAAGTCGCCAAACGGCTCGAAAAGGCCGGCTTCAAGGCGCAGCTCGCGCTGGACGGCGTGCTGGCGAGCAAGCGCTGAGCGCGCCCTTCAGCCGCGCCAGTTCGCGTGTGTCTCCCAGAACGCCACGCTGCGCAGGTAGGCCGCACGGTCGATCGGCACCCCCGAGCCGCCCTCCGCCACCCCAAGCGCGTTGCGCATCATGGTGATCGGCGCCATCGGAATCTCCTCCGGCTCGGCGGTGTACAGGCAACCCACCACGCCCCAGTCGGCGTCGATGGGCGTGCCTTCCTTGGCCAACTGCTCGCGGCTGTAGAGGATCGCGATCAGGTAGTCCGCCACCGGTGGCTCCACGCCTTCGAACCAGCGCACCAGCACCGGCAGCTCGTCTTTCGTGCGCGCCTCGTAGGCCGAGCGCAGCAGATGACGGTTGTCGTCGGTGATCGGCACCGCGATGCAGCGCGTGGAGGTCCAGTTGCGGTGCACGTGCAGCTTGCAGAACGGCGCATAGCCGTCGAGCACCTTCAGCGGCGGCACCGTGTTGAGGTGTCGCTCGAACTGCTCGGGCGTGCAGTCCTGGATGGTGTTGCGGCGCGGCTCGCGCGGGAACAGGCGGGTACGGGCGAACTCGGTCAGGACGATCGACATGCGGCGGGTCACAGGCTTCGGACAGCCGCGGATTGTCTCCGAAATGGCGTGCCGTCCGCAGCGTCCTCAGCCCGTCATCACCAGCGGCCGCCACAGCAGCACGAACGCGCTGATCGTGGCCAGCGCGACCAGGTTCATCCAGAACCCGGCCCGCACCATGTCGTCGATGCGCAGCCAGTCGGCGCTGAACACCGCCGCGTTGGGCGGCGTCGAGATCGGCAGCATGAACGCGCAACTGGCCGACAGCGCGATCACCGCCATGATCGTGTGCGGGTCGACGCCGATGCCGGCGGCCAGGCCGATGCCGACCGGGATCAGCATGTTGGAGACCGCCGTGTTGGACATGATCTCGGTCATGAACAGCACGATCGCCGCCAGCGCCACCACGATCAGCACGGTAGGCAGCGCCTGCAGCCCGCCCAGCAGCGTGCCGAACCACGCCGTCAGCCCCGAGCTTTCGAACGCCGCCGCCAGCGACAGCCCGCCGCCGAACAGCAGCAGCAGCCCCCAGGGGAGGTTGCGCATGTCCGGCCAGCCCATCAGCCGGCCGCGCCCGCGCCGTGCCGGCAGCAGGAACAGGCTGACCGCGCCGATCATCGAGATCGACGTATCCGACAGCCGCAGCGGCGCCGGCAGAAAGCCGCTACCGATCCACAGCGCCGCCACCGTGCCGAACACCGCCAGCACCGCCTTCTCCTCGAACGCCATCGGGCCGAGCTGGCGGAGCTGCTCGCGGGCGAAATCCGCGCCCACCTCCTGGCGCGGGCATACCGCAAACGCCACCCGCGTCATGTAGAAGTACAGCGCCGTCAGCATCAGCGCCGTCAGCGGCGCGGCGAAGAAGAACCACTCGGCGAAGGTGACCGTCCGCCCCAGGCTCATCTGCGACACCGCCGCGAACACCGCGTTGGGCACCGAGCCGATCAACGTGGCCAGGCCGCCGATCGAGGCCGCATAGGCGATCGACAGCAACAGCCCCTTGGCGAATCGGCGCAGGGATTGGTCGTCGTAGACCTGCTCGCGGCGGATCTCCTCGATCAGCGCCAGCCCGATCGGCAGCATCATCAGCGCGGTGGCCGCGTTGGAGATCCACATCGACAGGAAGGCCGTCGCCAGGATGATGCCCAGCGTGATGCGCTGCCCGCCGGCCCCGACCATCGCCACGATGCTCATCGCGATGCGCCGGTGCAGGTCCCACTTCTGGATCGCCAGCGCGATGGTGAACCCGCCCATGTACATGAACACGATCGGATTGCCGTAGGCCATCGCCGCCGTGCGCTCGTCCGCGCCGCCGGCGATCGGCAGCAGGAAGACCGGCATCAGCGACGTCGCCGGGATCGGCAAGGCCTCGGTGATCCACCAGGTCGCCACCCACAGCGTCACCGCCAGCACTGCGCGCGGCGCATCGTCCAGCCCGGTCAGCCCGGGCGCGAAGTACACCAGCGCGAACAGCAGCGGCCCGAGCAGCAGGCCCGCGCGCTGACGTATCGATGCGACCGGCTGCGACGCGGTCGCGGTATCCGCGGATGAAGCCACGAACCCTCCCCGGGCGTGTGTTCAGCGGGCGATGGTACCCCGACGGCACGGGCCGTCCGAATCAAGCGCCTGTGCGGTCGATTCGCATGCGCGACGTCCTTGTCGGGATTCACGGTGGCGGCGAAACCCCGGGCGCCGGGATGGAGCGCAGCGTGAGATCGCCAGCGCGCTTGCGTTGCATGTAGGCGCGCGGCGTGAGCCCGGTGATGGCGCGAAACTCGCGAATGGCGTGCGGCTGGTCGGCGAACGGCAACGGCAGCGTGCCGAAAGGGTCGCACTCCCACGGCGTCGCATGCAGTTGCCGCAGCATGCGGTCCACGCGCAATACGCGCTGGTAAGCCTTGGGCGTGGCGCCGTGGCGCGCCTGGAACACGCGCCGGAACTGCCGGGGCGACAACCCCATCCGCGCCACCGCGGCATCCAGCGTCGCATCCTCGCCCGCGGCGAGCAGGGCCAGCACCTCCGCCCAGGGCCGCGCGTCCACCGGCGCAGTGGCCAGCGCCGCGCGCAAGGCCTGCCCGGCGCGTTCGCGCCATGTCGCAAAAGTGTCCTTCACCCGTGGCGCCAGCGCATCGGCCAGCGACGGCCGGATCGTCGCCAGATCCACCACCCGATCGACCAAGGCCGATGCCGGCACGCCCGCCAGCGCACGCAGGCCATCCATCGACAGCACCACCGCATGCACCCGGATATGCCGGCGCGCAAACCCGTGCCCGGGCCGGAAGCGCGGCGCCCACAACGCCACCGGGGCCGCCGGCGACCATGCGTGCTCCGGCGCGTGCTCCGGCGCATCCTCCGCGCGCAGCCAATAGCGGTCGCCGAGCGTGACCTGGATCGAAGCCCGCGGCTCGGGCAACAGGCGCATCACCCCGCCACCGCGCGGGTCGTCGCGATGGACGAAGCCGGTCACCCAGGGGCCGAGGTCGGCCGGCGCGGCCTCGAACCGCAATTCGGCGGGCGGCGCCTCGCGGGCGGTGGGCGGCATGGCCGAAATCTTCAATCCGCGGCGGAAACGACGGCCTACTATAGCCACGGCCGCGCCGCGCATGCGGCACGCCCCGCACCCGGGATCCACACCACGCCAAGGGACAGCCCATGCACGCCACCGCCCTGCCCGCCCCGTCCTTCCGCCGCGCCGTGCTGATCGTGGCCGCGGTATCGGCGGCGCTGATCTACAGCCTCCAGAGCGGCACCCTCGTGCGTGCGCTGGCCCGCGCCCACGAATGGCCGCGGGTGCCGTACCTCAATCCCTTCCTCGCCACCGCCAGCGACCTGATCGTCATGGCCGTGCTGCTGATGCTGACCGCCCGCATCGGCCTCGGCGACCTGGTCCGGCTCTCGGGCGTGACCGCCTCGCCACGCGTGCCCCTGCGCTGGGCCGCCTGGCTGCTGATCCCCGCGCTGATCGTCTGCCTGGTGTTCGCCGAGCCCCGATCGGGCATCACCGCCCTCGACCTCGGCTGGCTCGCCGTCGGCAACCCGACCTTCGAAGAGCTCACCTACCGCGGGCTGGCCGTGGGCGCGCTGATGCGGCTGTGCGGCTGGCGACTGCTGCCGGCCTGCCTGTGGCCGGCGCTGTTCTTCGGCGTGGCGCACCTGTCGCAGGGCGCGGACCTGGGCACCACCCTCGGCGTCGTCGCCATCACCGGCCTCGGCGGCCTGTTCTTCGGCTGGCTGTTCGTCCGCTGGGACTTCAACCTGTGGCCGGCGATCCTCATGCACGTCGGCATGAACGGCCTGTTCACCGCCTTCGCGCTCGGCGACGACGCCATCGGCGGCTGGCTGCTCAACACCGTGCGCGGCGGACTGGTCATCGGCGCCGTGCTGCTGACCTTGCGGATGGCGCCGCCGAAGCAACGACGCGCACCCTGAGCGCGTCGCCTCCCGAGCAGGCCGGCGGCCGTTTCACGAGCAGCCAGCCCCGGTCGCCGGGGCTCATGCGGCAATCCGTTCGATTCGTTGGTACGGATTCTGTGCAGGCCGCAGCGATCTTCGCTCAGAGTCTTCAACCGGTTGGCATGAACCTCATCTCAACAGCGGAGCCATCCATCGGACTGTGGCGTGGTCTGCTCCGGATGGGCGACCACTCGCGCCATCACAGCCTGAACTCCGTCCCGCGAAGAATGTGAGTCCGTTCGGGCCAGCGCGGGCAAAGCGCTTCGATCACTTCCATCAGCTCGATCCATGCCGTGACGGGATCGCGAGCGGGCTGCAGTCGCGTCCGTGCGCCGCCATCCTTGACGAGGATCGGCTCGGGCGAGGTATCAGCCCTGCGGTCGGTCGAGTTCCGCGATGAGCTCATCGAGCAGTTGCTCCCGATCGAACAGCCTGAAGTAGTCGGCGACCTCCGTCATGTCGAGCGTCGCCCGATTGGCTTGCAACAGCGCGCGGATGTCGTCCAGGTCACGAAGGCGCGCAGGATCGTTGACGAATCCCTGCAGTTTGAAAGCGATCAGACCTTCCGCGCTGATGACCCGCAAGCGGCCCAGACCGGTGTCGCGCTGTTCGGCCTCGGCCAGCAGGCGTCTGGCGATCGGGCGGTGTGCATACAGGAGGTCGAGGCCTTCGTCGTCGCGCACGTAGTTGGCGGCGTCCTCGCTGCGATGGATGCAGCGGTAGCCCAGGTCGAGCAGGATCCGGTGCAGGCGGTCCGCGTCGTCGGCATCGGCGAGGAAGTCGACGTCCCGGGTTGCCCGCACCACGTTGTGCACCGCCAGCGCGAGCCCGCCGATGAGTGCCGGCGGCTGCTTGCTGTCCGCGAACGCAGCCAGCACCTGCTTGATCTGGTCGACCAGGCGAGACATGGCTACATGTTCCGCCGGTACTCGCCGCCGACGTCGTAGAGGGCATGGCTGATCTGGCCGAGGCTGTGGGTCTTGACCGCCTCCATCAACGCCGCGAACACGTTCCTGCGCTCGCGGGCGGTGGATTGCAGATGGCGGAGCGGATCGGCGGCGGAGGCGGCATCGACCCCGCCCTCTCCCTGGGGAGGAGGGAGTCGGACGGCGTTGCGGGCCTGCTGGAAGGCGCGGACGTTGTGGATCTGCTGGGCCTTCTCTTCCGGCGTGGAGCGGATCAGTTCGATCTCGGTGACGATGTCGCCGCCGTGCTCCTTGGGCAGGAAGGTGTTGACGCCGATCAGCGGCAGGCTGCCGTCGTGCTTCTTCTGCTCGTAGTAGAGGCTTTCTTCCTGGATCTTGCTGCGCTGGTACATGGTGTCCATGGCGCCAAGCACGCCGCCGCGCTCGCTGATGGCTTCGAACTCCTTGTACACGGCCTCTTCGACGAGGTCGGTGAGCTTGTCGACGATGAAGCTGCCCTGCCAGGGGTTCTCGCAGAAGTTCAGCCCCAGCTCCTTGTTGATGATCATCTGGATGGCGACGGCGCGGCGCACGCTCTCTTCGGTCGGCGTGGTGATGGCTTCGTCGTAGGCGTTGGTGTGCAGGCTGTTGCAGTTGTCGAACAGGGCGTACAGCGCCTGCAGCGTGGTGCGGATGTCGTTGAACTGGATCTCCTGCGCATGCAGGGAACGGCCGGACGTCTGGATGTGGTACTTCATCATCTGGCTGCGCGGGCTGGCGCCGTAGCGCTCGCGCATGGCGCGGGCCCAGATGCGGCGGGCGACGCGGCCGATGACGGTGTACTCCGGGTCCATGCCGTT
>JBEQAM010000083.1:0-7773 GCA_041640375.1 Rehaibacterium sp.
TGGTCGTATGCACGGCGCGCAACAGGGCGTCGCTGGCCGCGACCGGGCCACTCGCGCATTCGTCCAGCCAGTCCCGGATGGTCTGCAGGTGCCCGGCGACCTCGACCTTCAGTATCTCGAGCAGCACCGGATCGACCGCGGCCACGACCTCTCCCTCCGCGGGCTGGTCCTGCGTGACCGCCTCGGGTGGGGGCTCCACCGCCGCCGTGGCCGGCGACGACGGCTCGGGCAGGGGCGGCCCCTCGTCCGCGTCGACGCCGGTCGTCTCGGCCTCGGCCAGCGAGGCCGACATGCTCTCGGGCAGCACCTCCTCACCGGCGACGAAACGGTCGGCGGCGTCCTGCAGGGCGGCGAGGTCGGCCGTCACCGCTCGCTCGCCACGCAGCGCGGCGTGCAGCTGCGGCAACGCGCGATGGGCGGCATCCAGCAGCGCGACCATCACCGGGCTGGCCTGGCGGGTGCCGTCGAGCACCCGGTTGAGCATGTTCTCGATCTTCCAGCTGAACTCGCCCAGGGTGAGCGCGCCGACCAGGCGGCCGCTGCCCTTGAGGGTGTGGAACACGCGCCGGATCGAGCGCAGCAGCTCCAGGTTCTCCGGCTGGCCGCGCCAGGACGGCAGCAGGCGGTCGAGGTTGGCGATCTCCTCCTGGAACTCCTCCAGGAAGACCTCGCGGATCTCGTCGTCGATGTCCTCGATGGCACTGTCGAAGCCACCGGCGACCGGGGTCGGCACGGTCGTGGCAGGGGGGGCGGCCGGGGCTTCCGTGGGGACCACTTCGGTCGGCGCCACGGGGCCGGATTCGATGGCGACCGGAGCGGCTTCGCCGGCGACCGGGGGGACCTCGGCGAGGGCGGCGGGCCGATCGCGAACCGCTGCGGCGTCCGCGTCGACGGCAGGCGCGGCAACCTCGCGCGACGCGTCATCGGAGACGGCCGGCGCGAACGTCGCGACCGGCTCGTCCATCGTCACCGCGGGGGTCGCCGGGGTCGCGGATTCGGCCGGGGATGGCGCGACCGCCGGCGTGGCGGCGGCAGACGTCGACGCCCCGGCTCTGGCGGACGCCGGGAGCGGCCAGTAGCCCAGCGAAGCCAGGCTGTCGCGGGCGATCGCCAGGATGCTGTCGCGGCGAGCGCGATGGTCGCGCAGCGCCTCGAGGTAGTACTCGATGCTGGTCAGCGCATCGGCCAGCGTGTCGAGCTGTCGCGCGTCGGGCACGCGCCGGTGGTCGAGCAGCTCGATGCGGGTGAATCGCTCGATGCCGCGCAGGTAAGCCGGCGCCTCTTCCAGCTCGAGGATGCGCAGTGCGCCGGCCACTTCGTCGAGCAGCCGCGGCACGTCGGCCAGCTGGTTGGCGTCCCAGCTGGTTTCGACATAGGCGACGAAGGCCTGGCGGACCAGCGAGAAGTCGGAGACGGCCTCCTTGATGACCGCGTCGAGCAGGCGCTGCGCCTCCGCACCCGGCAGCGGTGCCCCGGGGCCGACGTGGATGTCGGATTCCGGCTGGCCCAGTCGGGCCACCTGGTCATCCAGCGAGGCCTCGACGTAGAGCAGGGCGCCGGCGATGTCGAGCAGGGTGGTCTCGTCGGCCGGGTGCGATCCGCCGGCCACCGCGGCGATGGCGTCGCGCTGCTCCTGCACCACCCGGCGCGGTACGCCCAGGCCGAGCATGCCCAGGGTGTCGGCGACGCGATCCAGCACCTCGGTCTGGGCGGAAAGGTCGGCATCGGAGCCGCCACCGCGCAGGTGCAGGTCGAGCACGTCCTTGACCCGCAACAGGTCCTCCTTGATCGCGGCCGACACCGTGTCGAGCAGTTCCCGGTTGTGGCCGGTCATGCTGCTCTGCGCGTGCGCCAGCTCGGACTCGCTGGGCACGAAACGGTTGAGCTGGAACACCTCGCGCATCTCGCCGATGCGGCCGTGGTCGGTCGGGGCGTGGGCAACGAAGTAGAGCAGCTGGCGGGTCAGCTCCAGCGGCGGATCGCTGCGGAAGGCCGCCTCGCCGCCGTCGGCGAGCCGCTTGATCTCGCGTTCGACGCGGGCCAGCGCCTGCTTGAGCGGCTTGGAGGCCTCGAAGGCGCCCGCCTGCAGCGCCTCGAGCGTGCCGGCCGCGACCCAGAACAGCCGGCGCGCGGATTCGGCGCGGACCACGCCGACCAGCCGGTCACAGACCGCGGCCAGGGCGGAGATGGTGTCCGGGTTCTCGCCGTTCTTCAGCCAGCGCAGCAGCGCGGCCTGGAACTGCACGCGCAAGGCCTCGGCCTGTTCGCGCAGCACCGCCTCGGGCAGCGGCGCGTCCGGCCCGCGCGCGCTGGCGGGCAGCTCGGCATCCAGCACGGGCGAGAACAGCACGCTTTCCGGCACGCCCTGTTCGCCGCGCGCGGCGCGCAATTCGTTGAGCAGTGGCAGCAGGACGATCGGGATGTCCTTGTGCCCGCTCTGCAGGCGCTCCAGATAGTCGGGCAGCTGCACGATCCCACGCATCAGCGCGGTATAGGCCTCGTCGCGGTCGGCCACCGCCCCGGCGGCCAGCGCGCGGGCAAGGTGCTCCATCTCCTCGGCGACCATGGCGGCGCCGTAGAGCTCGACCATGCGCAGGGTACCGCTGACCTGATGCAGGAAGCCGGCGCAGGCGCGGATCCAGTTCGGATCGCCGGGCGTGTCGACGTGCGCCTCCAGGGCTTGCCTGGCCTGGCGCAGCGTCTCGTCCAGCTCGGGCTTGACCCAGCCGAGGGTGATGTGGTCGATGTCGTCGTGCAGCCTCATGCCAGGATTCCGTCAGCGCACGGTGCCCTACCAGCGGCGCGATCCCGTGCCATGCCCGCCTCCGAAGGTTCCGGTCAGCCCGGCAGTTTGAAGTCGGCCACCGAGCGGCGCAGATCGGCCGCCAGCTGGGCGAGGTTGCCGATCGACTCGGCGGTCTGGCTCGCGCCCTGCGAGGTCTGGGTGGTGATCTCCTGGATGACGTTCATCGTCGCGGTGATGTTGGTCGCCGCCGCCGACTGCTGGCGCGCCGCCTCGGAAATGTTCTGGATGAGTTCGGCGAGGTCGTTCGACACCTTCTCGATCTCGCCCAGCGCCAGGCCGGCATCCTCGGCCAGACGGGCACCAGCGACCACCTCGGCGGTGGTCTGCTCCATCGAGCTGACCGCCTCGTTGGTGTCGGACTGAATCGTCTGCACCAGCGTCTCGATGCGCTTGGTCGCATTCGAGGCGCGTTCGGCGAGCCGCTGCACTTCGTCGGCCACGACCGCGAAGCCGCGGCCCGCTTCGCCCGCCGAGGCCGCCTGGATGGCGGCGTTCAGCGCGAGGATGTTGGTCTGCTCGGAGATGTCGTTGATCAGTTCGACGATCGAGCCGATCTCCTGCGAGCTCTCGCCGAGCCGCTTGATGCGCTTGGACGTTTCCTGGATCTGGTCGCGGATGTTGTCCATGCCCTGGATCGTCTGCCGCACCACCTCGGCGCCCTTGGCGGCGATCTGCACCGAACGCTGCGCCACGTCGGCCGATTCGGCGGAGTTCTTCGAGACCTGGTCGATGCTGACCGCGATTTCGTTGATCTTGGCGGAGGCGGAGGAAATTTCCTGCGCCTGGTGCTCGGCGGCCTCGGCGAGATGCATCGAGGTCGCCTGTGTCTCCTGCGCCGCCGCGGCGACCTGCACCGCGGTCTGGTTGATCGTCTCGACCAGGCTGCGCAGCGCTTCGACGGTGAAGTTGATCGAGTCCGCGATCGCGCCGGTGATGTCCTCGGTGACGGTCGCCTTGACGGTCAGGTCGCCTTCCGCGAGCGAGCCCATCTCGTCCAGCAGGCGCAGAATCGCCTCCTGGTTGCGCTGGTTCAGCTCCTGGGTGGTCTGGTAGCGGCGGCTCTGGTCGCGCCACAGGGTGAACAGCAGGCCGACGATGCCGAGGATGGCCAGGGCACCCGAGATCAGCCCCACCCACAGGCTCGGGAACGCACGCCGCTCCGGCAGCGCGTTGAAGGCGGTCGCCAGGTTGCGGGCGCCGTCCAACAGCAGGGTCGAGTCCTGGAAGATCTGGCCGGAGGCTTCCTTCACCTCGAACAGGTCGGTGGAGGCATTGAGGATGGCGTCCACGTCCTGCTGCACTTCCTGATAGAGCGCATCGACCTCGGCCAGGGCGCGCTGGCCGGCCGCGCTGTCGACGCGACGGATGCCGAGCTCGTTGTTGCCGTTGCGCAGGCCGGCGAGCACCTGGGCGAACACCGCCGCGTCACGCGAGAAGCGGTCGGCCGCGGACACCGCGCCGGCGCCGCCCTGCAGGATCTGCGTGACGTAACGCACCATGCGGTCGGCGAGCACGATCTGGCGCACCGCGATGTAGATCTGCGAACTGGGCGCGCCGGCCTCGGACATGAAGCGCACCACCTCGTCCATGCGCGCCTGCAGCTGCGGCACGCGGGTGGAGAACTCGGACGCGGTCTCGGCCAGATCCAGGACCAGCTCCTCGCGCTCGAGGATGCGCTGCGCGTTCTCGTTGATCGGTGTCCAGGTCTGGGTCAGCCTGGCCAGCGGCTCGCCGACCACCGCATCGTTCTGGTAACCCGGCACGCCCTCGGCCGCATTGCCCTCGCGCAGATCGCGCAAGATGGCGTCGATGCGGGTCCGGGTCGCCTGCAGTTCGGCGAAGGCCTCGAAACCGCCGGCGACCGCCTCGGCCGAGAACTTGGCGATCTGCTGCGACAGCACCTGGACCTCCGCGATCAGCTCGCGCGCCTTGTTCTCCTCGGCGTTGCGCTGGGTCGAGAGATAGAAGTTCAGGGCGAAGACGATCAGCGCGGCCGTCAGGACCAGCACCCAGAAGTTGATCGCCGCGCTGCGTTCCTTGCCGGCGATTGCGCCCATTGCAGTACTCATGACTCGACCTCTGTCCCCAGTAGAAATACCGGCCGCATCACGCCGCGGCCTGGCGGAATTCCGGCGTGCGCGTGAGCAGCTCCATGCTGAACACGCCCCAGGTGTCGTCGCCCTGGCGGTAGGCCCGCTGGACGAAGTTGGCGTAGCGGCCGGACGCGATCTCCCCCGGCTCGGCGCGCTGCGTGTCGTTGAAGGTGCGCTGTCCGTACAGCTCGTCGATCAGCACGGCGACGTTGCCGCCGGCCTGTCGCACCACCAGCACACGGCGCGATTCGAGCAGCGCGGTGCGCTCGCCCTCGAGAAACTGCTTGAGATCCACCACCGGCAACAGGTTGCCGCGCACGTTGGCGATCCCCAGCATCCATGGCGCGGCCCCCGGCACCGGCGTGACCGTCGGCAGCGGGACGATCTCGATCACCTCGTCGAAAGGGGCGACCAGACGGCGGGCGCCGAGCCGGAAGCCGACGCCGCGCCAGTGCCCCGGCGTGTCGACCTGTTCGGGCCGTCCGGCCCGGTGGGCCAGCGAGCGCCGCTCGTAGTCGACCAGTACCGCGAAGGGCGAGCGTTCGTCGGACCTCTCCATCCCCGCCCTCAAGCCTGCCCCAGCAGGGCGCCGATCCGGCCGACCAGATCCTTCTCGCTCGGCGGCTTGACGATGTAGTCCTTGGCGCCCTGGCGCAATCCCCAGACGCGATCGGTCTCCATGCCCTTGGTGCTGACGATGATCACCGGGATACCGCTGGTGTCGGGGTCCCTGCTGAGCGCGCGGGTGGCCTGGAAGCCGTTCATGCCCGGCAGGATCACGTCCATCAGCACCAGGTCCGGCTTCTCGCGGCGGGCGATCTCCAGCCCGTCCTCGGCGTTGCCCGTCGCGATCACCGCATGCCCGTTCTTCTCGAGCATCGTGGTGAAGACCTTGGTGTCGGTCGGCGAGTCTTCGATGATCAGAATGCGTGCCATGTGGATCCCCCAGGAAAGTGTGTGCCCGTGCTCAGGCGGCCGGAACGTAGGTCCGGATGGCCGACAGCAGCTCTTCGCGCGTGAACGGCTTGGTCAGGTACTGCTCGGAGCCGACGATGCGGCCGCGCGCCTTGTCGAACAGGCCGTCCTTGGAGGACAACATGATCACCGGCGTGGCCTTGAACTGCTGGTTGTTCTTGATCAGCGCGCAGGTCTGGTAGCCGTCCAGGCGCGGCATCATGATGTCCACGAAAATGATCTGGGGCTGGTGGTCCGCGATCTTGGCGAGCGCCTCGAAGCCGTCGGTGGCGGTGACGACATCGCAGCCCTCCTTCCTGAGAAGGGTTTCCGCCGTGCGGCGGATGGTCCTCGAATCGTCGATGACCATGACCCTGAGGCCGGCAAGGCTGCCGGACTGATTCGCGTCGTCCATCTGCTTCCCCGTAATCCCGTTGCCCTGTGCCGAGGCGCGGCTTCCGCGCGGGCGCATCGCTGCTTATATCCCAGCCCGCCGAAACCATGTCAAGCACACATTGGGGCGGAGGATCGTTAGCGTGAACCGGTCCACGAAGCCGCGGACGCGCCTGCTACGATAACCGGCCCCGATTGCGGATGCTCGCGCATGCCTATGGACGTCGCCGTGGTCATGGATCCGATCGGCTCGATCAAGATCGGCAAGGACTCCACTTTCGCCATGCTGCTGGAAGCGCAGCGGCGCGGCCACCGGCTCCACTACGTCCTCCCCGGCGGTCTGGCGGTTCGGGACGGTCGCCCGTTCGCGCGGATGGCGCCGCTCACCGTCCGCGACGACCCGGCCGGCTGGTACACCCTGGGCGAGCCGGCGCCATGCCCGCTGAACGCGGTTCAGGTCGTGCTGATGCGCACCGACCCGCCGGTCGACGCCAATTACCTGCACGACACCCAGATCCTCGGGCTGGCCCAGGCCGAAGGCGTGCTGATCGTCAACGACCCGCAGGGGCTGCGCGACCTCAACGAGAAACTGGCCGCCCTGCTGTTCCCGCAATGCTGCCCGCCCACCCTGGTCAGCCGCAGCGCGGCGGAGCTGCGCGGCTTCATCGCCGAGCACGGCGACACCGTGCTCAAGACGCTCGACGGCATGGGCGGCCGCTCGATCTTCCGCGCCCGCGCCGGCGACCCCAACATCAACGTGATCCTGGAGACCCTCACCCAGGGCGACCGTCAGCTGGCGATGGCACAGCGCTTCATTCCCGAGATCGCCAGCGGCGACAAGCGCATCCTGCTGATCGATGGGGTGCCGGTCGACTACTGTCTGGCGCGGGTGCCGCAGGGCGAGGAGTTCCGCGGCAACCTGGCCGCCGGCGGCCGCGGCGAGGGCCGCCCGCTGAGCGAACGCGACCGCTGGATCGCCGCCCAGGTCGGCCCGGAAATGAAACGCCGCGGGATGCTGTTCGTCGGGCTGGACGTGATCGGCGACTGGCTCACCGAAGTCAACGTCACCAGCCCGACCTGCATCCGCGAGCTGGACGCGCAGTTCGGCCTGAACATCGCCGGGAGGCTGTTCGATGCCATCGAGGCGCGCGTCGGCGGCCGGGACTGACGTGGCGAGCGCGCCGCGCATCACCCCGAACGACCGCTTCGGCGCCACCCTGGCGCTGGCGCTGATCGTCCACGGCATCGTCATCCTCGGCATCGGCTTCACCGTCGATGACCCGGCGCCGGTGACCCCGACGCTGGACGTGATCCTGGTGGAAACCCGCAGCGAGACCCCGCCCGAGCAAGCGGACTTCCTCGCCCAGGCCAGCCAGCAGGGCGGCGGCGAGGCCGAGCGCGTCGAGCGCCCACGCGAACCGCAGCCGGCGCAGGTGCCCAAACCCGAGCCCGGCATCGCCCCGCGGCCGCTCGATGCCCAGACGCCGCCGCCGCAGCCGGCCGCCCAGGCGCGTGTATTGACCGGCG
>JBEQAM010000084.1:0-7711 GCA_041640375.1 Rehaibacterium sp.
CGCAGCCGGCAGCGGCGTGGCCACGAGACGGTCCGAGGTGGGCGCGAGTCGGATGCGCTGACCGGGATAGATCGTGTAGGGCGGACCGATGCCGTTCCAGGCGGCGACGTCGCGGTAGTCCAAACCATGACGGAACGCGATGCCGTACAGGGTGTCGCCACGTACGACCACGTATTCGCGTTCGCGCGCGCCCGCCACCGAGCGCGCCGCGCTCGCGTGGCGCGGCGGCTCGTGCACGCGCTCGCGCTGGACCACGGTGGAGCGCCCACAGGCCGCGAGCAGCGTCACCAGCACCAGCAGCCAGAGCAGGTGTACGGGTTTCATCCGCGCAGCTCCCACCAGACCAGCCCAAGGATGACGATCACCGCCACCGCCCAGCCCAGCCACTCGACATAGCGGCGGATCAGCCGCTCCAGCGGCTCACCGCCGAACGCGACCAGCCCGGCGACCAGAAAGAAGCGGCCGCCGCGACCGATCAACGAACCCAGCACGAACGGCAGCAAGCCCATGCCGGCGGCGCCGGAGGCGAGGGTGAACACCTTGTACGGGATCGGCGTGAAGCCGGCGACGAACACGATCCAGAAGCCGTAACGCTCGAACAGGGCCTGCACCTGGAAGAAGCGCTGGCTCCAGCCGAACTGCTCGACCCAGGGCCAGATCGCGTCCAGCGCGTAGCTGCCCAGCGCGTAGCCGAGCAGGCCGCCGACCACCGAGGCCACTGTGCAGATCAGCGCCAGCCGCCACCAGCGCTTGGGCTGGGCCAGCGCCATCGGCGCCAGCATCACGTCCGGGGGCACTGGGAATACCACCGACTCGGCCGCACTCATCGCCGCCAGATAGCCCGGCGCGCGGTGGTGCGCGGCCCAGCGCAGACAACGGTCGTAGATCGGCCCGAAGATCCGCATCAGCCGATGCCCGGCACCAGCGGCACGAACGACACCAGGCCGAGGCTGTCCTGCTCGGCCCCCTCGGCGGTCTTGCGCAGGCGGACCAGCTGCTGCCCGGAGGAGCCGCCGACCGGCGCCACCAGCACGCCGCCGACGGCAAGCTGGCCGATCAGCGCCGGGTCGATCAGGGTACCGGCGGCGGTGACGATGATGGCGTCGAACGGGGCCGCGTCCGGCCAACCGGTGCGACCGTCGTCGTGACGCGTGCGCAGGTTCTCGAAGCCGAGCTTGCGGAAGCGTCGCCGCGCCTGGCGCAGCAGTTCGTCGATGCGCTCGACGCTGTACACCTCCGGCACCAGCACGGCCAGCACCGCGGCCTGGTAGCCGGAGCCGGTGCCGACCTCGAGCACGCGCCTGGGAATGCCGTTCTCGAGCAGGGCCTCGGTCATCCGCGCCACCACCCACGGTTGCGAGATGGTCTGGCCGCAACCGATCGGCAGCGCGGTGTCCTCGTAGGCGCGCGAGGCCAACGCCTCGTCGATGAACAGATGCCGCGGCACGGTGCGCATCGCGTTGAGCACACGCTCGTCGCGGATGCCGCCCTCGCTGCGCAGGCGCTCGACCATGCGGTCGCGCGCGCGCTGCGAGGTCATGCCCAGGCCGCTGGCCTCCGGGCGGGTCCGGAACCGTGGGGTCATGCGTCGCTGGCCAGGGACTGGGTGAGCCCGCCGACCCAACTGGCGACCTTTTCCAGCGCCTGGTAGCGCGTCAGGTCGACATGGATCGGGGTGATCGAGATGTGACCGCTGCGCACGGCGTGGAAGTCGGTGCCGGGACCGGCATCCTGCTCGGCGCCGGCCGGGCCGATCCAGTACACCGGCCGGCCACGCGGATCGGTCATCGGCACGCAGGCTTCCGAACGGTGGCGGTTGCCGAGTCGGGTGACCTCGAAACCGCGCAGCGCATCCCACGGCCGGTCGGGCACGTTCACGTTGAGGATGGTGTCGGCCGGCAGCGGATCGACCAGCAGCCGCGCCATGATCTCGCGCGCGGCGCGCGCGGCGGTGTCGAAGTGGCGACCGTTGTGGTCGCCGGTGGCCAGCGACATGGCGATGGCCGGCAGGCCGAGGAAGCGCCCCTCCATCGCCGCCGCGACCGTGCCCGAATAGATCACGTCGTCGCCCAGGTTGGCGAAGTTGTTGATGCCCGACACCACGATGTCCGGCTCGCGGTCGAGCAGGCCGGTGAGGGCGAGGTGGACGCAGTCGGTCGGCGTGCCGGCCACGCTCCAGACATCGTCGCCGACGCGCTTGACGCGGATCGGCTGGTCGAGCGTGAGCGAGTTGCTGGCGCCGGAGCGGTCGCGGTCGGGAGCGACCACCAGCACTTCGTGCCCGGCGGCGCGCAGGCCCTCGGCCAGCACGCGGATGCCCGGGGCGTCGACGCCGTCGTCGTTGCTTACGAGTACGCGCATGGATCCTTCCGTCGATCGGGCATCGAATGATACCGGATGGTGCCGGCGCCCGCCGCGCCCCGGAACGGCGCTAAGCTGGTCGCATGCGACGCAAGCCAATCCCCGTCGACGCCGACGACGCCGCGCTGTTCCGCCAAGCGGTGGGTCCGGTGCGGCGTATCGAGATCGCCGACGAACCCGCCGCCACCCGGCGCAAACCCGAGGCCGAACCGCGTCAGCGCGAGTCGGACGAAGTGGCGGCGCTACGCGCCTCGCAACAGGCACCGCTCGATGGGCTGCAGGCCAACCTGGCCGAGCCGCTGGCCTACCGCCGACCGGAAGTGCCCGAGCGCGTGCTCAAGCGGCTCAAGCGCGGCCTGTACGCCGTGCAGGACGAGATCGACCTGCACCGGATGAACGCAGCGCTGGCGGAAACCGCATTGCGGGAATTCCTGCGCGAATCGCGCGCGCACGGCCGCCACTGCGTGCGGGTGGTGCACGGCAAGGGCCTGCACTCCAGGGCCGACGGGCCGGTGCTCAAGGGGCTGGTCGACCGGCTACTGTCGCAACGCGCCGACGTGCTGGCCTACGCCTCGGCGCCGCCGGCGCAGGGCGGCACCGGCGCGGTGCTGGCGCTGCTGGCGCGGCACCGCCCCGGTGGACGCGGCGGCTGATTCACCGATTCAGTCGGGCCGATCCTCATCCGCACGACGCTGAGGCGGATTGACCCAGTACACTTGCACGCCCCGCCGCCGCGCGATCCGCTCGACCGCGGCGATGTACTCCGCGTCCTGGCGCAGGCTGGCCGCCTGCCGCTCCGTCGCCCTGAGCTCGCCACGGCCGGCGCAGGCCGCCAGCAGCGCCAGCGCGGCAACCATCAGCAAGTTGCGCATGACACGTCCTCCCCGGGCCCCGCGGGCCCGGCCGACGTCCGGCGCCAGCCACCCGGCCGGTACCGGGCGCCAGTGCCAGTGTACGCCTGTCCGCGCCCGCACGATGAACCGCAGCGATGGCGCGCGCGGCCGCACAGGCCCGCTGGCGGCTGTCGAAACGCCGTCCTCCTGGCAGGCCGGGAATGGTTCGCCTCGCGGGCCGATCAGCCAGGGCCAGGGACCCGTCGGAGCCGGGCCAAGCCCGACCGCGGCCGAGTGCGGCCCGGCGCCCCCGGTCGCCCCCGCCCCGGCCCTGTCGACGCGCCGTCAGGCGGGGTCCGGCACGGCCGAGGCGACCGCGCCCAGCTGAGCCAACACCGCGGTCGCATAGGCACCGGCCGGCAGCACGAAACGCAGGCGCAGCATGTCTTCCGCCACCCACTCCCAGGCGAACTCGACCGGGCGCAGGCGCAGCGCGCGGCGCTCCTGGCGCAGCCCGGCCGCCTCCAGCCCGGCCCGGAGGTCGGCGAACGGCGCCAGCGCGGCCTCTTCCAGCGCACGCGCCGCACCCCGGCTGCGCAGCTCGCCCCGGCCCCACAGCGGACCGGAGGGGTGGATGTCGAAGCCGCGCACCCGCGCGGCCAGCGCCTCGTCCATCGGCTCGGGACCGAACACGCTGCGGCTGCCGTCGAGCATCCACACCTCGCCGTCCAGCCCGCGGCACCAGGAGCCGTCGGCCACGCGGGCGTCGAGCACCGCATTGAACAGTGCCGCGCGCGCGGCCGAGAGCAGCAGCGAACGCTCCCCGCGACCGACCCGACGACCGGCGAACATGCGCCGCGCGTTCTCGACGTTGTCGCCGTCGCGACCGAAGCGCTGCTCGCCGAAGTGGTTGGGCACGCCCTGCTGCGCGATCCGCGTCAGCCGCGCCTGGATCGCATCGCGTTCGCCGCGCACTTCGCGCAGCGCCAGCACGAAACGGTTGCCCGCGAGCGCGCCGCGCGGCAGCTTGCGGTTGTGCCAGTCGGCGCGGAGCACGCGCAGCTCGTCCGACTGCAACGCCGCCAGATCCGGCGCGATGCGCCTGGGCAGATGCACGCTGAAGCGCTGCACGGTGACCGCGTGGCGATCCTTCAGGCCGGCATACCCCACGGCCTGGTCCGGCACGCCGGCCCAGGCGGCGATGCGCTTGGCCGCGAAGGCGGTGTTCATGCCGCGCTTCTCGACCGTCAGCAGCAGGTGCTCGCCCTGCCCGGACGCCTCGAAGCCGTCGATCTCCTCGACGCGGAAATCCTCCGGCACGCTGCGGATGCGCGCCGCCAGTACCGGCGGGCCGAACGCTCCGCCGCTCACGCGCGCACCAGCAGGGCCACGGCGAGCGCGGCGATGCCCTCGCCGCGGCCGGTGAAGCCCAGCGTCTCGCTGGTGGTGGCCTTGATGCCGATCTGGCCGACGCCGACGCCCAGGTCGGCGGCCAGATGCACGCGCATTTCCTCGGCATGCGGCGCGACCCTGGGCCGCTCGCAGATCACCGTGACGTCGGCGTTGCCCAGCGCATAACCATGCTCGTGCATCAGCTGCGCGCACTGGCGCAGGAAAGTGCGGCTGGCGGCGTTCTTCCAGCGCGGGTCGGAGGGTGGAAAATGCTTGCCGATGTCGCCCAGCGCCAGTGCACCAAGGATGGCGTCGCACAGCGCATGGATCGCCACGTCGCCGTCGGAATGCGCGACCACTCCGCGCGTGTGCGGGATACGCACGCCGCCCAGCATGACATGGTCGCCGTCGCCGAAGGCGTGGACGTCGAAGCCCTGGCCGATGCGGATGGGTTGGGTCATGACGAAAAGTGTAGCCGGGAACCGGGAAGAGCGTTCCGGCATCATGCTTGCAGCGAAAACGAAAACCGCCCGGCGCCTGTGCTCTTCGGCTACCGGCTACCGACCACCTAGCCCCGCGACAGCACGAACTCCGCCAGCGCCAGATCGGCCGGCGTCGTCACCTTGATGTTGTCCTCGCTGCCTTCGACCAGCAGCGGACGCAGGCCGAGCCGTTCCATCGCCATCGATTCGTCGGTGACGGCGATGCCGGCCGACAGCGCGGCTTCCAGCGCGCGGGTCAGGCCGCCGCGGCGGAACATCTGCGGGGTCAGCGCCCGCCACAGGCCGTCGCGCGGCTCGGTGCCGAGCACGGCCAGCTCGTCGTCGCCGCGCTTGAGCGTGTCGCGCACCGGCGCCGCCAGCAGCGCCCCGACCGGATGCCGCTGGCCCTGCTCGATCAGCGCTTCCAGATCGGCGGCGCGCAGGCAGGGACGGGCGGCGTCGTGCACCAGCACGAACTCGTCGTCGGTCACCGTAGGCGGCAGCGCGCGCAGCCCGGCCAGCACCGAGTCGGCGCGTTCGGCGCCGCCCACGCAGGTGAGCACCGGCTTGCCACAGCGCTCGCGCCAGCCCGGCCAGTGCGGATCCTGCGCGGCCAGCACCACCACGATGCCGTCGATGGCAGGATGGCCGGCCAGCCGGTCGAGCGTGTGCCCGATCAGCGGCTGACCGTCGAGCAGCAGGTACTGCTTGGGGAAGGCGCCGCCGAAACGGCGCCCGGAACCGGCGGCAGGCACGACGACCCAGCTCATCGCTGCTCCCTCCCCTTGCCCTGTGCGTTGCCCTGTGCGTCGGCGGACGGCTCGACGACACGGTAGAACACCTCGCCCGGCTTGATCATCCCCAGCTCCGAGCGGGCCCGTTCCTCCACCGCGTCCTCGCCTTCCTTGAGGTCGTCGACCTCGGCGGCGAGGGCGTCGTTGCGCTGCTTCAGGCGCGCGTTCTCCGCCTGCTGGGCCTGCACCGACTGCTCCAGTTGCCGGACCTCGTGCCAGCCGCCCGCCCCGGCCCAGAGCTTGACCTGCAGGAACACGAGCAGGCCAAGCAGGGCAAGGGCCAGCAGTCTCAGCACGTGGGCAAGGCCTCGTCGTCGGCGGTGTCAGCGCTTGAGGTTGGGGAACGCGTCGCGGCCAGCATAACGCGCCCGCGCCCCCAGCGCCTCCTCGATGCGGAGCAGCTGGTTGTACTTGGCGACGCGGTCGGTACGGCACAGCGAGCCGGTCTTGATCTGGGTCGCGGTGGTCGCCACGGCGATATCGGCGATGGTGGTGTCCTCGGTTTCGCCGCTGCGATGCGAAATCACCGCGGCATAACGCGCGGCATCGGCCATGGCGATCGCCTGCAGGGTTTCGGTCAGTGTGCCGATCTGGTTGACCTTGATCAGGATCGCGTTGCCGATGCCCTTGTCGATGCCCTCGCGGAAGATCCTGGGGTTGGTGACGAACAGGTCATCGCCGACCAGCTGCACGGTCTTGCCGAGCCTGTCGGTGAGCTGCTTCCAGCCGTCCCAGTCGTGCTCGGCCATGCCGTCCTCGATGGTGACGATCGGGTACTTGCCGCACCAGTCGGCGAGGAAGTCGACGAACTGCTCGCTGGACAGGCGCCTGCCCTCGCCGACCAGGTTGTATTTGCCGTTCTCGTAGAACTCCGAGCTGGCCACGTCCAGGCCCAGCAGCATGTCCTCGCCAGCGGCATAGCCGGCCTTGCCGATGGCCTCCAGGATGGTCTCGATCGCCTCCTCGTTGGAGCGCAGGTCGGGCGCGAAGCCGCCCTCGTCGCCCACCGCCGTGCTCAGGCCGCGCGACTTGAGCACCGCCTTGAGTGCATGGAACACCTCGGCACCGGCGCGCAACGCCTCGGAGAAGCTGTCGAAGCCGACCGGCAGCACCATGAACTCCTGCATGTCGACGTTGTTGTCGGCATGCGCGCCACCATTGACGATGTTCATCATCGGCACTGGGAGAGCAGGCGCGTTCAGCCCTTGCCCTGTCGGCAAGGGCTGCGCCTGCGAGCGCCCAGCCATGGATGGCTGGGCGGGGGTTTCCGAAGACGCCCGGACCGCGCCACGGACGGCCGCCGACACGCCGGAGAGATAACTCCAAAGCGGTTCGCCGCGACTCGCCGCCACCGCATGCGCGTTGGCCAGCGACACGCCGAGCAGCGCGTTGGCGCCGAGGTGGCTCTTGTTGTCGGTGCCGTCGAGCGCGATCAGCCTGGCGTCCAGCCCGGCCTGGTCGGCGGCGTCGAAACCGACCAGCGCGGCGGCGATCGTCTCGTTGACGTTGGCGACCGCGCGGCGCACGCCCTTGCCGAAGTAGCGGGTCTTGTCACCGTCGCGCAGCTCCACCGCCTCCTTGGTGCCGGTGGACGCACCGGACGGCACCGCCGCGCGGCCCATGTGGCCGCTGCTCAGGGTGACTTCGGCTTCGAGGGTGGGGTTGCCGCGCGAATCGAGGATTTCGCGGGCGTGGACACTTTTAATTGTTGCAACATTCATTGACCGGCCCCTCGACTCATTACTTTAGAAATTGTTGTCAATACACAATCGTGAAGCGCATCAAGCTGTGCATGCGCGAACATCGCATCAGCACTCAATTCATCCTGCGAAACGACCGCAGATTCGAT
>JBEQAM010000085.1:0-7678 GCA_041640375.1 Rehaibacterium sp.
GCTCGGCCAACGGCAGTCGCAGCATCGGATGCAGCCGGGCTGCATCCTGCGCCACCGCCCGCGCCGCGTCCGCCACCGCCCTGCCGTGCCTGGCCACCAGCTCGCCGTGCTGGCGCTGCGCGATGACCGCATCGCGCGAGAACAACAGACCGAACAGCAGCGTCATGGCCGCATCCGATTGCCGCGCCATCGCATGCAGACGCTCCGGGATCGATGCCAGCAACGCGCCGGCACGCCGGTAGTCGCCCTCGACCGGCGCGGCGACGTGCGCGGCCACTGCCGTCGGCACCACATCCAGCGCCGCCCCCGATGGCGGCAGCGGCGTCTCGTGACCGGCCAGCCCGAGCGCGCGGTCCTCGTCCAGCCCCGATGGCGGCGCGTCGCGCCAGCGTCGCCGCAACTGCGCGAGCTCTTCCGGCCTGAAGCCCGGCTCCAGCGCCTGGATGCGCTCGAGCAGCGGCGGATGCGTCGCGAACAGCGAGGAAAAGCCGACGCCGTCGCCGAACAGCATGTGGGCGACCTCCTCGCCGTCGGCGCTGGCCAGCGTCGAGCCCTCGGGCAGGCCGGCGATCTTCTTGAGCGCGCCGGCGATGCCCCGGGTCTGCCGGGTGAACTGCACCGCCGAGGCATCGGCCAGGTACTCGCGCTGGCGGCTCACGCCGGCCTTGATCAGCCGGCCGAAGAACACGCCGACATAGCCGATCACGGTGATCGCCAGCGCGATCAGCATCACCGCCGCCACGCCGCGCGAGTCGCGTCCGCCGCGGGCCAGGCGCGCGTGCTGCAGCACCTTGCGACCGATCAGCCCGAGCACCAGGATGCCGAACAGCACGCCCATCAGGCGGATGTTCAGCCGCATGTCGCCGTTGCGGATGTGGCTGAACTCGTGCGCGATCACGCCCTGCAGTTCGTCGCGGTTGAGCCTCTCCAGCGCGCCGCGGGTCACCGCCACCGCCGCGTCCGAGGTCGACCAGCCGGCGGCGAAAGCGTTGATCCCGGCCTCCTGCTCCAGCACGTAGATTTCCGGCACCGGCACCGCCGAGGCGATGGCGATCTCCTCGACCACGTTGCGCAAGCGCCGCAGCTGCGGATCGACCGTATCCTCCGCCACCCGCACACCCCCCAGCTCGCGCGCCACCGCACCGCCACCGCCGCGCAGGCCGGCCACACGGGCGAGCGAAGCCAGCCCGATCACCGCCAGCGTCGCCAGACTGGCGAACACGAGCGGTCCGGCCACTTCGCCCGCCGGCCGGTGGACCAGGCCGAAGGCGAACAGCAGCACCATGTCCACCGCCAGCACGATGCCGAGCACCGCCAGCGCGAACAGTACGATCAGCCGCCGCGACTGGCGGCGGGCGGCATCCTGGCGTTCGTAGAAGTTCATCGTGGTGCGAGGGTACGGGGAAAGACACGCCGCCGCCGCACGGAAGCGACGCGGTGCGCGGACGGACCGCCCAGGAACCTGAACCTACCGATCACGGCTCACGCCACGGCGGCACAGACCGTCTGCTGCCCCGCGGCACGACCGCACGCGCCGCGCTTCAGAACTTCACCTTGGGCGCGGCGCGCATCTCCGGCGACTCGATCTCCAGCAGCGCGGCAGGCTGGAAGCCGAACAGGCCGGCGACGATGTTCGCGGGAAACACCTCGCGCTTGTTGTTGTAGGCCATCACCGCGTCATTGAAAGCCTGACGGGCGAAGGCGACGCGGTTCTCGGTCGAGGTCAGCTCCTCGGAGAGCTGCATCATGTTCTGGTTGGCCTTGAGCTCCGGGTAGGCCTCGGACAGCGCGAACAGCCGGCCCAGGGTCTGGGTGAGCATGTTCTCGGCGCCGGAAAGCTGCTGCATCGCGGCCGGATCGCCCGGGCTGGCCGCGGCGTTCTTCTGCGCATCGACCGCGGCGCTGCGGGCGGCGATCACCGCCTCCAGCGTCTGGCGCTCGTGGGCCATGTAGCCCTTGGCGACCTCGACCAGGTTGGGAATCAGGTCGTGACGGCGGGTGAGCTGCACGTCGATCTGCGCGAAGGCGTTGCGGAATGCGTTGCGCGCCACCACCAGCCCGTTGTAGATGCCGACCGCCCACAGCGCGAGGACGACCAGTACGGCCAGAAAGATCAGAAAGCTCATCGGATGACTCCTTCCCTGAACGAGGCAGCCCACGCGCGGAATACGGCGCTAGAATGGGGCGGCCGTTCCAAGCATACGCAGGCGATGCAACCGACGAAAGCCGCGCTCCTCGCCCTCCTGTTCGCCTGCGCGGGCGCCTGCGCACTCCCCGCCGCGCCGGCCCACGCCAATTCGATCGACGCCAGCCGCGAAGCCGGGCGCGACTACACGCACATCGCCCGCCAGGGCGAACGCCTGGCCCAGCGCATCGTCGACGAGGCACGCATCCCCGGCCTGATGCTGGTGGTGGTGCAGGACGACCGGGTGCTCACCGCACGCGGCTTCGGCGTCGCCAACACCCGGACCCGCGAGCCGGTCACGCCGGACACCGCCTTCCGCGTCGCCTCGCTGTCCAAGGGTTTCGCCGCCACCCTGGCGGCGCTGCTGGTGCGCGACGGCGCGCTGAGCTGGGACACGCGGATCTCCAACTACCTCACCGCCTTCCGCCTGGCCGACGTCGAGGGCTCGCAGAACCTGACCGTGCGCGACGTGCTCAGCCACCGCGTCGGTCTGCCCTACCACGCGCTCGACAACGACCTGGAAGCCGACCAGCCCTACCCGCTGCTGGTCGCCAAGCTCGGCGAGACGCCGATCGTCTGCCGTCCGGGCGACTGCTACGGCTACCAGAACATCGCCTTCAGCCTGATCGGCGACATCGCCTTCGCGGTGACCGGCGACTTCTACAGCCGCCTGGTCGAGAAGCGCCTGTTCCACCCGCTGGGCATGTACGGCGCCACCTTCGGCCGCGACGCGCTCGAATCCAGCCCGAGCTGGGCGGCGCCGCACGTGCGCGGGCGCAGCGGCTGGGTGCCGGTGCGGCCGAAGGAGACCTACTACCGCGTGCCACCCGCCGCCGGCGTCAACGCCAGTGCGCGCGACCTGGCGCAGTGGCTGATCGCCCAGCTCGGCCATCGCCCCGAGGTGCTGCCGCCCGACCTGCTGCGCGAGGTGCACACCCCGCAGGTGCGCACGCCGGACCAGCTCGGCGGCTCCTCCTGGCGACGCGAACGCCTGCGCAACGCCCACTACGCGCTCGGCTGGCGCAGCTACGACTATTCCGGCCACCGCCTGCAGTTCCACGGCGGCGCGGTACAGGGCTATCGCGCGATGATGGGTTTCCTGCCCGACCACGGCCTGGGCGTGGCGGTGCTCTGGAACAGCGAGAGCCCGGCCCCGTCCGGCCTGTTCCCGACGCTGATCGACCGTGCGCTCGGCCTGCCGCAGCGCGACTGGCTGCAACTGGACCGCCACGCACCGCGCCGCGCACGCTGAGCCGGTGCCTGGTCTGTAGGGGCGGCGTAAGCCGCGACCGGTAATCCCGCCAAGCACCCTGGTCGCGGCTTGCCCCGCTCCTACGACAAGCCCCGAAGCCCGACTCCGGCTCAATCCAGATTGAGCAGCGGACGCGGCATGCCGAACAAAAAGCCCTGGCAGTAGTCCACGCCGATCTCGCGGATGCGGCGGAAGATGGCCTCGTTCTCGACGAACTCGGCGATGGTCCTGACCCCCATCACCTTGCCGATGCGGTGGATCGACTCGACCATCGCCAGGTTGATGCCGTCCTGTGCGGCGTCGCGCACGAACTGGCCGTCGATCTTGATGTAGTCCACCGGCAGCCGCTTGAGGTAGGCGAAGGAGTTCAACCCGCTGCCGAAGTCGTCCAGGGCGAAGCGGCAGCCGTAGTCCTTCATCCGGCGCATGAAGTCACCGACCTCGGCCAGGTTGGCGATCGCCTCGCTCTCGGTGATCTCGAAACACAGCGCGCCGCCGGTGGGCAGTGCACGCACCTGCTCCTCCAGGTAATCGCGGAACTCGGCGTCGCTCATCGACGAGCCGGACAGGTTGATCGCCACCAGTTCCGGCAGCGCGCGGCCGGTGTGCGAACGCCACTGCAGCCACTCGCAGACCTGGCCGATCACCCAGCGATCGATCCGCCCCATCAGCCCGTAGTGCAGCGCCGCCGGCAGGAACTCGCCCGGCGGCACCAGCCGCCCGCTGGCGTCGGGCAGCGAGATCAGCACCTCGATGTGGCGGCCGGTCGGGATGCCGCTTTGCACCGGCACGATGTCGTGCGCCAGCAGATGGAAGTCGCCCACCTCCAGCGCGGTCTGCAGGCGCGGGATCCAGCGCATCTCGCCCTGTCGGCGCACCAGATCGGCATCGGCGGGCTCGGAGACATGCACGCGATTGCGGCCGCGCTCCTTGGCGATGTAGCAGGCGGCATCGGCCGCCATCAGCACGCTCTCGTAGGTGCCGGACTGGCGGCTCACCGGCGCCACGCCGACCGACCCGGTGATGACGAACTGGCGATCGCTCCATTCGAAACGCATCCGGCTCAGCGCATCGACCAGCGCCTGCGCGCGCCGGGCCGCCTCGGCGGTGCCGCGTTGCGGCATCAGCACGCCGAACTCGTCGCCGCCCAGCCGCGCCAGCACGTCGCCCTCGCCCAGCGCGGATTGCAGCGTCTGCGCCACGTCCTTGAGCAGCGCGTCGCCGGCGGCGTGGCCGCAGGTGTCGTTGACCAGCTTGAACTGATCCAGGTCGAGGTAGCACAGCGCATGCGGGCCACTGCCGGCATTGGCTTCCAGCACCAGCCGCTTGAGCTGGCGCTCGAACTCCTCGCGGTTGTACAGGCCGGTCAGCGAATCGTGGCTGGAACGATAGGCCAGTTCGCGCAACAACGCGGCGGTCTGCGAGGTGTCGCGGAAGGTCAGCACCAGCCCCTGCGGCCGGCCTTCGCTGTCGGCGACGGAGGCCACCGCCACCTGCACCACGCACTCGCTGCCATCGCGGCGGCGCAGCACGGCCGGCGCGTCGGCGACGGCATGGAACCAGGCCGACAACCCGGCCAGCCCTTCGTTCTCGGGCGGGGGCGCGCGATGTCCACTGGGCATGAACACGCTGATCACCGGCCGCCCTACCGCGCTGCTCGCGCTCCAGCCGGTGATGCGCTCGGCGGCCGGATTGAGGTAATCGATGCGGCCATCCGGGGCGACGCTGATCACACCGTCGGCGATCGCGCGCAGCGTCGCCTGGGCGCGTTCCTTCTCGGCCGCCAGACGCTGCTCGAAGCGGCGCCGCTCGGTGATGTCGCGCAGGCTGGCCACCCAGCGCCAGCCGTCCTCGCCGCCACCGGGGACCCAGCGCAGCCGTGACTCCAGCCACAGCCAGTGACCGGACCTGTGCCGCGCGCGCAGCTCGATGGTCGCCTCACGCACGCCGCCCGAGCAGGCGCGCTCATAGGTGGCGCGCAGCCGCGGCACATCGGCCGGATGCAGAAACCGGAACACGCTGCGCCCCACCAGCCCGGCCACGTCGTGACCGAGCACGCGGTGCACCGACGGGCTGACATAGCGGATCAGGCCATCGGCCTCGCCCACCGCCAGCACGTCGCCAGACTGTTCGGCGAGCTCGCGGAACAGGCTGTCGTCGCCCGAGAGGCGCGGCAGCATCCGCCCGATGTGAGTGATCCTGCCGCTCATCCGACCGCAACCACCCGGGGCGTGACGAGCGTCGCCGGCGCCGTGTCGCTCGCATCCAGCCGCATCAGCGGCATGTGGCCGATCTCCTCGCCGTCTGCCATGACCGATGCGGCCAGCCCGGCCCCGGACTCGAGCAACGCCCCGAGGCGCACCAGCCCGTGCCAGCGCCCGGCAAGGCCGCTCGCGTCATCGGCCTGGAACCCCCACGGCACATCGGTGCCGCCATCGCGCGGCCAGAGCAGGCGTCGGGCGGCCACCTCGCCTGGCCCGTCGAATTCGATCGCGGCGACCACCCGCTCGCTCGCCACGCACTCGACGATGCGCCGGCGGCCACTGCCGACCGTGTCCTTGCCCACCCAGCGCAGGCTCGCGCCGCCCCCCGTCGGCGGACAGGAAAATTCGTGACGGGCCTGTGGCCCCCACTCGGACCAGGGCGACCATTCGTTGAAGCGGCCGAACCCGTCCAGCACGGCATGCACCTCGGCCGGCGAACGCGCCACATGGATACCGCGATCGATCGCCACCCGGTCGGGCAGGCACCCGCCGACCGCGAAGAACAGCACGACCAGCGCCGCGATCACTCCCGCCAGCGCCTTGACTACCCGCATCGTCCTGTCCTCGATTCCCCGCGCATCGACACCGCCCCGATCGATCCGGAATGCCCGGATGTTGCCGCACCGCCGGCGCCGCTCGCGGCCGGCCGTGCCATGCAGCTTGCGCGGCGGGCCGCCGTTCGCGGTCGCCGGTGCTCGATAGAGCAACGGCGCCTGCCGGCGCCGTCTCACCCCCTCCCCCGAAAGTCTCTCTCCCTGCCTGGGCCCACAGGGAGAGAGTCCGGACTTACGGTTCGGGACGTCGGCTTACATCACCGGCGCGACGGGGGCCGCCGGCATCACCGGCGCCGGAGCGGCCTTCTTCTTGGCCGCCTTCTTGGGCGCGGCCTTCTTCGGAGCCGCCTTCTTGGCAGCCTTCTTCGGAGCCGCCTTCTTGACGGCCTTCTTGGCGACCTTCTTGGCGGCCTTCTTCGGAGCCGCCTTCTTGGCGACCTTCTTGGCAGCCTTCTTCGGAGCCGCCTTCTTCTTGGCGACCTTCTTGGCGGCCTTCTTCGGAGCCGCCTTCTTGGCGACCTTCTTGGCGGCCTTCTTCGGAGCCGCCTTCCTGGCGACCTTCTTCACCGCCGGCTTCTTGGCGGCGGCCTTCTTCACGGTTTTCTTGGCCGCGGGTTTCTTCGCGGCGGTCTTCTTCGCAGCTTTCTTCATAGCCATGGTTCGTCTAGCTCCTCGTCAGTTGGCTGTTGACTGCCCAGTGTTGAAGTCACCGTCACAGGAGACGAGCCCGGGACGGACCGCGGCCGCCCGCACGGGGCGGCGCGACGGATGCGCCGGACGGGACGAACCATGCATCCCGCCCAAAACGAACGCCCATGCCGGCAGCGGCATGGGCGTGACATTGATCGGTGCCTCGGGAGAGGCGGCGACTTTTTCGAGGGAAAGAAACCCTGAGTCCACCGTGACGACTTCCTGGGCGGCGAAGCGTGTCGCGCATGTTGGAAGTTGGTTTCGACTCACTATTCCCCGCAGCCAGCGTCTGCTGGGCGAAAGCTAATCACGTGAAAACACAGTGTCAATAACTCCCGGCGCATTTTTTTCCGCCGCGCCGCGCGCCGGTCCGGCGAAAGCGCGCTCGAGCTACCGCGATACCCACACGAAAGCGGCTGCGATGACGACGAGCGCATACGACGAGAGTGAGCATTCATGCGGTCCGCACGCGATCGCGCCGGTTCGCCGATGCCGCCTGCGATGCATCGCGCGACACGCGCGCCAGGCACGATGACGGTCGTCGCGCACACGCTCGCACCGGCCTGCCGCTTCCGCGGTTTTCGCATCGCACAAGTCCGAAATGCGCGAACTTTGCATCGCCGCCGAATGCGGCGCGAGACGCGAGCGGGCGGATCGCCCGCGCCTGCGGCGGCGAGGGCGCGAACGCGGACCGTGCGCGGAGCGCACGCTACGGACCGCGTGCGATGCGCAG
>JBEQAM010000086.1:0-7644 GCA_041640375.1 Rehaibacterium sp.
CCTGGGGTGTGCGCGGCCCAGCCCTGGGCGCCGGGGAAGGCCGGCTGGCGCGCGCCGTCGGCGGCCTGCGCCAGACCGCACCCGGTCAGCACGCCGGCGACCAGCAGGGCACCGAGGAAACGGCGACCGACACCGGCCGCCCGGTTGGCGAGTGTGGATTGCATGGGGCCCTCCCAAGGTGGTTCCAACGCGACAGGCCGCATTCTCACCGACGGCTTTGCCGCACTGCACATTGCCAATGACACCGGTTTACCATATACAGGCCCCGAATGCCCCTGTCGATGCGCGCTGCAACAAACCGGCGGCGGGACCTGAACGGAGACGCAGTCTTGAGCACGACCACTCGCGATACCGGGGCCGCACCGCCGGAACTGGCACGGATCGCCGCCCGTTTCGTCGACGCGCGCCGGCAGGGCGAGGCGCTGGCGGAGTTTCCGGGGGCGATCCCGTCCGACCTGGAGACCGCCTACCGGGTGCAGGACATCGCCATCGCACGGTGGCCCGACCGGCTGGTCGGCTGGAAGGTCGGCTACATCGCGCCGGAGCGGCGCGACGGCTCCGGCGATGAGCGCCTGCTCGGCCCGATGTTCGCCCGCGCGCTCTGGCATGCCACCGGTGACATCGTGCCAGTGCCGGTGTTTGCCGGCGGCTTCGCCGCGATCGAGGCCGAGTACGTGCTGCAGCTCGCGGTCGATGCCCCCGCCGACAAGCGGGACTGGACCCCCGAGGAGGCCGCCGCGCTGCCGGCGACACTGTGGCTGGGCGTCGAGATCGCCAGCAGCCCGCTGGCAACGATCAACGCACTCGGGCCCTGCGCGGTGGTCTCCGACTTCGGCAACCACAACGGTCTGGTGCTGGGGCCGCCGATCCGCGACTGGCAGCGTCTCGACGAGGCCAGCCTGCGGGCCGAAACCTGGATCGACGGCGTCCGTGTCGGCAGCGGTGGCGCCGGCCGCCTGCCCGGCGGCCTGCGCGCGGCCTATGCTTTCGCCTTGGCGCGCTCGGCGCGGCGTGGCCGGCCACTGCTGGCCGGCGAGCTGATCGCTACCGGCAACGCCACCGGCATCCACGAGATCCGCGTCGGTCAGCACGCGCGGGTACGCTTCCTCGGGCTGGCCGAGATCGAGTGCGAAGCCCGGCCGGCGTCACCGTTGCCCATCGACGGAGGACAGGGCGCATGACCAGCCGTCGCCGGTTTCTGCTCGCCGGGCTCGGGGCCGCCTGTGCGCTGCCGTTCGCCGGCCGTGCCGCCGAGCCGGGGCCGGCGCGCGTGCTCACTGCCACCGACGTGCATGTACGTGACTACCCGACGGTGGCG
The DNA here is from genome assembly GCA_041640375.1 of Rehaibacterium sp. Taxonomy (GTDB): domain Bacteria; phylum Pseudomonadota; class Gammaproteobacteria; order Xanthomonadales; family Xanthomonadaceae; genus Rehaibacterium. The sequence goes on from JBEQAM010000086.1 coordinate 1,319, forward strand.
GCCGTGCGTTGGATCGGCGAGCAGCTGGCAAGGGAAACCGGCGGCCGGCTCGGCATCCGCGTCTATCACGGCGGCCAGCTCGGTCGCGAGTCGGACGCAATCGACATGGCACGCTTCGGCGCCATCGACATCACCCGCGTCTACTCGGGCGCGCTCAACAACGCCTTTCCGCTCACCCAGGCGCTGTGCCTGCCCTACGTATTCGATTCGGTCGCACACATGCGCCGGGTGATCGATGGCGAAGTCGGTGCGGCAGTGCTGGAAAGCTTCCAGGCGCGTGGCCTGGTCGGTCTGGCGATCTACGACAGCGGCGCGCGCTGCTTCTACAACACCCGCCGACCGCTGCACACGCCGGCCGATCTGCACGGACTGAAGTTCCGCGCGCCGCCTTCGGATATCTTCATCCGCATGCTGCGCCTGTTCGGCGCCAACCCGACGCCGCTGTCGTTCGGCGAGGTGTTTTCGGCGCTGGAGACCCGGCTGATCGACGGCGCCGAAAACAACATGCGCAGCTTCCACTCCAGCCGCCAGTTCGAGATCGCCCGCCACTGGTCGCAGACCGAGCACTCCTACGCACCCGACGTGCTGCTGATCTCGCGGCGCAGCTTCGACGCGCTCGGCGCCGACGAGCGCGCCTTGCTGCTCGACACCGCGCGACGCTCGGTGTCGGTGATGCGGCGGCTCTGGGACGCGTCCGAAACCGCCGCCCGCCAGGCCGTCATCGACGCCGGCGTGCGCATCAACACCGTCGACATGGCGGCCTTCGCGCGGGCCGTACAGCCGCTGCTCGACGACTACCTGCGCCGGCCGGAGATCGCCGAGCTGTACCGGCGCATCCGCGACCTCGCCTGACCTGCCGTCCGCGACCCCCGATGACCGACACCGCCTCCGCCATCCCCGACCGCGACGCCCTCGGCCGCGCCCTCGACCTGCTGGCGCGGCTGGCCATCGCCCTCGCCGCCGCCGCCCTGCTGGGCCTGGTCGTGGTGCAAGGCTGGCAGGTATTCGCTCGCTACGTGCTCAACGCCTCGCCGAGTTGGACCGAGCCGGTGACGCTGCTGCTGCTGGCCACGGCGATGGGCTTCGGCGCCGCGGCCGGCGTGCGCGACAACCGGCATTTCGGCTTCTTCTTGCTGGCCGAGTCGGCCGGCCCGCGCGGGCGCCGCCTGTTCGAGCTGCTGGGGGCGGCCGTGATGCTGCTGCTGGGCGCAGCGATGGCCGGCTGGAGCGCGCGACTGTTGTTCGACGGCTGGGACGTGCGACTGGCCGGTGCGCCGTTGCCGCAGAGCATCAACTTCCTGCCGCTCGCGCTCGGCGGCGCGCTGATCGCGCTGTTCGCGTTCGACCGGCTGCGCCAGGCATGGCGTCCGCGCGCCGCGGCCGGGGAGGGCTGAACGATGGCCGTGGCGATCCTCTTCCTCGTCTTCGCCGCGCTGCTGCTGGCCGGCGTGCCGGTGGCCTTCTCGCTGGCGGCCGCCGCGCTGGCCACGCTGGTCTACCTCGAGCTGCCACTGGTGGTGCTGGTGCAGCAGCTCAGCGCCGGCATCGGCTCGGCCACGCTGATCGCGATCCCGTTGTTCATCTTCGCCGGCGAGATCATGCTGCGCGGCGGGATCTCCGAGCGGCTGATCGGCCTGGCCGCGGCCCTGGTCGGCCGACTGCGCGGCGGGCTCGGTCAGGTCAGCGTGCTGTCCTCGCTGTTCTTCGGCGGCGTCTCCGGTTCGGCGATCGCCGACGTCTCGGCGGTCGGCGGCACGATGATTCCCCAGATGGTCAAGCGCGGCTACGACCGCGACTACGCGGTCAACGTCAGCATCACCGCCGCGCTGGTCGCGCTGCTGGTGCCGCCATCGCACAACCTGATCCTGTACTCGGCCGCGGCAGGCGGCGGCATCTCGATCATCGAACTGTTCGCCGCCGGCATCGTGCCGGCGCTGATGATGACGGTGGCGATCATGTTCACCGGCTGGGCGGTGGCACGCCGGCGTGGCTACGGTACCGAGGCCTTCCCCGGCTTCCACGCCGTGCTGGTGCGGCTGGTGGCGGCGCTGCCCGGCCTCGGCCTGGTGGTGCTGATCTTCGTCGGCATCCGCGCCGGCATCTTCACCGCAGTCGAGAGCGCGGCGATGGCGGTGTTGTACGCGCTCGCGGTCACGGCGCTGGTCTACCGCGGCATGGGCGTGCATACCTTTTTGGATACCGTGGTACACGCGGCGCGTACCACCGGTGCGATCCTGTTCGTGATCGCGGCGGCGGCGGCGTTCGGCTGGCTGCTGGCGTACCTGCAGGTGCCGGCGGCGGCAGTCGAGCTGCTGCAGGCGGTCGCAAGCGACAGGCTGGTCGTGCTGCTGCTGATCATCCTGCTGCTGCTCGCACTGGGCACCTTCATGGATCTGGCGCCGATGATCCTGATCTGCACGCCGATCTTCCTGCCGGTGGCGCGCGCCTATGGCATCGATCCGTTGCACTTCGGGCTGGTGCTGGTGCTCACTGGCGGCATCGGCCTGGTGACCCCGCCGGTCGGTTCGGTGCTGTTCATCGGCACCGCGATCGGCAAGATTGGCGTGGGCGAATGCATGCGCACGATCTGGCCATTCTGGCTGGCCTCGCTCGGCGTGCTGCTGGTGGTGGCCTTCTTCCCCGGGCTGTCGCTGTGGCTGCCGGGGTTGCTGCGGCCGTGACCTGAGCCGGACTCGCGACCGCTGCACCGGTCCAGCCGGGCTTGTCCGGTGTTGCCCTAGAATCGAGCGCCCAGCCCTCCACGGACCGACCATGGCCACGCGCAAGCCTTCGGACAAGAGCAAGCCTGCCGACAAGCCGGCGACACCCGGCAAGGTCGCCGCCACCATCAACGACATCGCGCGCTTGGCCGGGGTCTCGAAGAAGACCGTGTCGCGGATCATCAACCGCTCGCCGCTGGTCCACAAGGACACCCGCGAGAGAGTCGAGGCGCTGATGCGCGAGGTCGGCTACGTGCCCGACCCGATGGCGCGCGGTCTGGCGTTCCGCCGCGCCTTCCTGATCGGCATGGTCTACGACAACCCGACCGCGCAGTACATCGTCGACATGCAGTACGGCGCGCTCGACGCCCTGCGTGACTCCGGCTTCGAGCTGGTCGTGCATCCCTGCGACACCCGCAGCACCGGCTACATCGATGGCGTGCGCCGCTTCGTCCAGCAGCAGAAACTGCACGGCGTGATGCTGGTGCCGCGCGCTTCCGACGACCCGAAGTTGGCGCAGATGCTCGAGGAGATCGGCTGCCGCTACAGTCGGATCGTACCGGTGGCCGACGACCCTGCCGACGGCCGCCTGGTGGTGACCCACGATCGCGACGGCGCCGCCGAGGCCGCCGACTACCTGCAGACCCTCGGGCATCGCGACATCGCCGTGATCACCGGCCCGCTGAGCTACCGCTCGGCGGTGGAACGCACCGCCGGTTTCGTCGAGACGCTCGCCGCGCGCGGCATCGGCATCCCGAAGACGCGCATCGTCGAGGCCGGCTACACCTTCGAGTCCGGCGTGGCCGCGGCCGAGAAGTTGCTGGCGGGCAGGAAGCGCCCGACCGCGATCTTCGCCGAGAACGACGAGATGGCCGCCGGCGTCTACAAGGCGGCGATGCGCGCCGGCATCAACATCCCGCGCGACCTGGCGGTGATCGGCTTCGACGACAGCCCGCTGGCCTCGCGGCTGTGGCCCTCGCTGACCTCGGTGCGCCGGCACACCCGCGACACCGGGCGGATCGCCGCGACCATGCTGATCCGCGCCGACGGCGACGCCATGCGGGCGGCGAGCGTAAGGCCGCACCTGATCGTGCGCGACTCCTGCCAGCCGCCGGCCTGAACCGGCGCGGTAGATGTCGTGGCGCGGAATGACACCGGTTTCCCAAGGCGCTACACTCGCACCCGATCCCGTCCCACCGGGTTGCGCCCGTGCCGCGCCCACTCCGCCAGGAGCCCCACGATGTTCCGCAAGACCTACCACGCCACCCACCCCGACATGATGGCCGGCGTCAGCAACCAGCAGCTGCGCGACCGCTACCTCATCGACGGGCTGTTCCACACCGACGAGGTCACGCTCGACTACCTGCACTACGAGCGCTTCGTGATCGGCGGCGCGGCGCCGGTCGGCCACGCCCTCAGTCTGCCGGTGCAGCGCGAGCCGGCCTCGGCCGCCGGCCAGCCGTTCCTGCAGCGGCGCGAGCTGGGCGTGGTCAACGTCGGCGCCGGCACCGGCACGGTGCGCGTCGACGGCCGGGAGTATGTGTTGGCACCGAAGGACGGCCTGTACGTGCCGATGGGCAGCGCCGAGGTGGTATTCGCCTCTGCCGATCCGGCCAACCCGGCGCGCTTCTACCTCGTGTCGACGCCGGCGCACGCCCGCCACGAGACCGTGCACATCTCGATCGAGCGGGCGGTGCCACTGGAGCGCGGCGCGCTGGAGACTTCCAACGAACGCACCATCTACCAGTACATCGTCCCGACCACCTGCAAGTCCTGCCAGCTGCTGCTCGGCCTGACCATCCTGAAGCCCGGAAGCGTCTGGAACACCATGCCGCCGCACCTGCACGACCGTCGCTCGGAGGTCTACTTTTACTTCGATCTCGCCGACCAGAAGGTCATTCACTTCATGGGCGAACCGCAGGACATGCGCCACATCGTGGTCGCCAACGAGGAAGCGGTGGTGTCGCCGCCGTGGTCGATCCACATGGGTTCGGGCACCAGGAACTACTGCTTCATCTGGGCGATGGGCGGCGAGAACCTCGACTACACCGACATGCATCAACTCGATATCTGCCAGCTGAAATGAAAAGCACTCACGCGAGTGCTGTCGCCCCGATGAGTTTCCAGGCGTGCGCGCGAACGCGCACGTACGGCAAACGTGAGGACGTGAGATGAGCCATCCCTTCGATCTTTCCGGTCAGGTCGCGCTGGTCACCGGAGCCAACACCGGCCTGGGCCAGGGCATGGCGATCGCGCTGGCCGAGGCCGGTGCCGACATCGCCGCCGCCGGGATCACTCCAGCCACCGCCACCGGCGAAAAGGTGCGCGCCCTGGGCCGCCGCTTCGTCAACATCCAGGCCAATCTCGGCAGCATCGAGCCGATCCCGCGCATCGTCGAAGAGACGCTCAGCGGGCTCGGCCGGCTCGACATCCTGGTGAACAATGCCGGCCTGATCCGCCGCGCCGACGCGGTCGAGTTCACCGAAAAGGACTGGGACGATGTGATGAACGTCAATCTCAAGTCGGCGTTCTTCCTGTGCCAGGCCGTCGGCCGGCATTTCATCGCCGAAGGTCGCGGCAAGATCATCAACATCGCCTCGATGCTGTCCTTCCAGGGCGGCATCCGTGTGCCTTCGTACACCGCCAGCAAGTCCGGCATAGCCGGGATCACCCGTCTGCTCGCCAACGAGTGGGCAGGCAAAGGCGTCAACGTCAACGCCATCGCGCCGGGCTACATGGCCACCGACAACACCGCCCAGCTGCGCGCCGACGCCAGGCGCAGCGCCGAGATCCTCGGCCGCATCCCGGCCGGGCGCTGGGGCGAGCCGGCCGACCTCGGCGGCGCGGTGGTGTTCCTCGCCAGCCGTGCCTCCGACTACGTCAACGGCATCGTGCTGCCGGTCGACGGCGGCTGGCTGGCGCGCTGAGGCCGCCCGGATCGAGACACACTCGCGGAGCGAGGCAGCGCCGTCGCCGTTGACGCTTCGGGATCCGAACCGGTACGGAGAGCGATCATGACCCACATCGACGGCCTGCTTTTCGCCGTGCTGCTCTCGGTCGCCGCGCCGATCGCGGCGCAGCCACCGTTGCGCGGCGACTCCTACGTCGAGAACGAGCGCGATATCGCCGTCGCTCAGCCCGGCCCGCATGCGGGCGAGGGCACGACCACGGCCTATCCGTTCTTCGAGCGCGCCGCCGGCTTCGACATCGTGTTCCGCAAGCGCGCCCTGCACCGCGGTGCCAGCATCGGCGAGCACGTCAACGACAAGGACGAGATCTATTACGTACTCAGCGGTCGCGGCCTGCTGCGCCTACAGGGCGTCGAGCGTGAAGTCGGACCCGGCGATGCCATCCTTACCCGCGACGGCGACAGCCACGCGCTGCGTCAGACCGGTGACGAGGATCTGGTGATCTTCATCGTCTACCGCCAGCCCGCGCGGTAGTCTTGGCAGTCGGCCATCGGGCGCTTGGCTTCGCCGCGCCCGATGGGCAAGCATGCGGATCCTTCCGGTTTCCGACGAGCCGCCACAGGCGGCGGCTCATGTCCGGCTTCAGATCTGCGCCCTCAATCCCCGTCCGCGGCCTCGATCTGCTCGCGCTGCCGTT
>JBEQAM010000087.1:0-7624 GCA_041640375.1 Rehaibacterium sp.
ACCGCATGAACTTCAGCGAACGCGAGCTGATGCTGATCTGGCCGGATTTCCTGGCCTGGAACGGCAGCGCTGCCGCCCCGGCCTTCGCCACCGCCCGTGCTGCCGGCCTGCGCGCCCGCATCGACCTGGACGGCGAGGCGCGCAACGGCAGTGGCCCGCCGGAGCCGCTGCGCGCCGGCTACGCCCGCCATCTGTTCGCGCCGAGCCTCGGCCTGGCCTTCAAGGCCGCGCCGGGCGAGCGCTGGCGCTATCGGCTCGACGCCACCGCCATGCGCCTGCGCCACGACGGCATCCACGGCACGATCCTCGAAACCACCGCCGCCGTGGAGTACTTCCCGACCGCCCGGTTCGGCATCGGCCTGCGCCACGCCTGGACCCGGCTGGAAGCCGAAGGCCGCCGCGAAGCGCTGCGCGGCGAGCTCGACCTGGACTACGCCGGCTGGCAGCTGTACCTGCGCCTGCGCGGTTGAGGGTTCCCGCGGCCGGGCGGCCACGGCCGCCACGCGCTAGCATCGGGGGGACGCCGCCGCCCGGAAACGCCGCCATGCCCATCGCACCGCGCGAGATCGCCCAGATCGCCGTCGCCTGCCGGGACGTCGCCCGCGCCACCGTGTTCTACCGCGACGTGCTCGGTCTGCCGCTGCTGTTCGAGGCCGGCGGCATGAGCTTTTTCCAGTGCGGCCCGACCCGGCTGATGCTGTCCCGGCCCGGCTCGCCCGACGTCGACCATCCCGGCTCGATCCTTTACTTCCGCAGCGACGATATCGCCGCACAGGTCGCCGCGCTGCGCGCCGCCGGCGCGCAGATCCTGCGCGAGCCCGCACTCGCCCACCGTGACGGGCGCCATGCGCTGTGGCTGGCCTTTTTCCGCGACAGCGAAGGCAACACCCTGGCGCTGATGGAAGAACGCCCCGCCTGAGGACCCGCCCATGCCCCGACCCGCACTCTGCCTGCTGACCCTGCTGCTCGCCGCCTGCGCACGCGAAGCTGCGCCGCCGTCCGCCACCACGCCGGCCTTCGCACTCGACGACGTGAGCGTGGCCGAGCTGCAGGCCGCCATGCGCGATGGCGATCTCAGCGCGCGGCAACTGACCGCGCGCTACCTCGAGCGCATCGCCGCACTCGATGACGACGGTCCGCAGCTGAACGCGGTGATCGAAATCAATCCCGACGCCCTCGCCGACGCCGAACGCCTCGATGCCGAGCGCGCCGCGGGCCACGTGCGCGGTCCGCTGCACGGCATCCCGGTGCTGCTCAAGGACAACATCGACGCGACCGGCATGGCCAACTCGGCCGGCTCGCTTGCGCTGGCCGAACACCGCCCGGCGCAGGACGCGCACCTGGTCGCGCGGCTGCGCGAGGCCGGCGCGGTGATCCTCGGCAAGACCAACCTCAGCGAATGGGCCAACTTCCGCTCCACCCGCTCGGTCAGCGGCTGGAGCGGGCGCGGCGGACAGACCCGCAATCCCTACGTCCTGGACCGTAACCCGTGCGGCTCCAGCGCCGGCTCGGGCGTGGCCGTGGCCGCCGGCCTGGCGCCACTGGCGGTCGGCACCGAAACCAACGGCTCGATCATCTGCCCGTCGGCGGTCAACGGCGTGGTCGGCATCAAGCCCACGCTCGGGCTGGTGAGCCGCCACGGCATCATCCCGATCTCGCCCTCGCAGGACACCGCCGGCCCGATGGCGCAGCGCGTCGCCGACGCCGCCGCCCTGCTCGGCGCACTGGCCGGCGCCGATCCGCGCGACCCGGCGACCGAAGCCGCCGAAGCACACCTCGCGCCCGACTACACCGTGTTCCTCGACGCCGACGCTCTGCGCGGCGCGCGCATCGGCGTGATGCGCAAGGCGATGGGTTTTCATGGCGAAGTCGATCGCGTGATGGAGGCCAGCATCGCCGCCCTGCGCGCGGCCGGCGCCGAGATCGTCGATCCGGCCGACCTGCCCACCCATGGCCAGTTCGGCAAACACGCGTTCGAGGTGTTGCTGTACGAGTTCCGCCCCGCGCTGGAGCGCTACCTGGCCGAGAGCGGCGCGCCGCTGCGCACCCTGGAGGCGCTGATCGCCTTCAACACGGCGCATGCCGAACGCGAGCTGCGCTGGTTCGGCCAGGAGCTGTTCGAGATGGCGGCGAAGAAAGGCCCGCTGACCGACGCCGCCTATCTCGAAGCGCGCGACAGCGCCCGTCGCCTCGCCGGACCCGAAGGCATCGACGCGGTCATGGACGCCCACCGCCTCGACGCACTGCTCACCACGGCGGTCAGTCCCGCCTGGCCGATCGACCCGGTCAACGGCGACCACTTCCTCGGCGCCGGCTATTCCGCCGCCGCGGTGGCCGGCTACCCCAGCGTCACCGTGCCGGCCGGCGAGGTGCACGGCCTGCCGGTCGGCGTGGTGTTCATGGGCCGCGCCTGGAGCGAGCCCAGGCTGATCGCGCTGGCCTACGCTTTCGAGCAGGCGACGCAGGCACGGAGGCCGCCGCGATGGCACCCCACGCTGCCGCCGTGACTCTGCCGCTGCCGCTGGCGCTTCCGCCTCGATCGGAAACGGAGGGACGAGCCCCCGCTCAGCCCCCGGCGGCGACGCGCTCCACCTCACGCCACACCCGCATGAGGTTGCCGCCGAGGATCTTGCGGATGTCGTCCTCGGCGTAACCGCGTCGCAGCAGTTCGGCGATCAGGTTGGGGTAGTCGGCCACCGACTTGAGCCCGGTCGGCAGCGAATCGCCGACGCCGTCGAAGTCCGAGCCCAGGCCGACATGGTCCACGCCGATCAGTTTCACGAAGTGGTCGATGTGGTCGGCCACCGTCGCCACGTCTGCATAGGGGTACGGGTTGGCCTCGCGATAGGCCGCTTCCCAGGCCGCCACGGCGGCTGCATCGACCGCACCGGCCTGCGCGCGCCATGCCGCCCGCGCCTCGCGCACGGCGAGGAACCACGCATTCGCCTCGGCGGTGAGGAAGGCCGAGCCGAAATTGATCTGCACCACGCCGCCGTTCTCCGCCAGCGCCCTGGCCAGTTCGTCGTCGAGGTTGCGTTCGAAACCGGGCGTGAAACGCCGCGCCGACGAATGCGAGGCGATCACGGGCGCACGGCTCGCGGCCAGCACGTCGCGCACGGCGGCATCGGACAGATGGCTGATGTCGACCATGATCCCGAGCCGGTTCATCTCGGCGACCAGTTCGCGGCCGAACGGGCTCAGTCCACCCCACGGTCGGTCGGCATCGAAGGACGAATCCGAGATGTGGTTGCTCAGCGCATGTGCCAGCGTGATGTAGCGGATGCCGCGAGCATGGAACGCGCGCAGCCGGTCGAGGCTGCCGGCGATCGGCGCGCCGTTCTCCATGCCCAGCGCCAGGCCGACCTTGCCGGCGCGCCAGGCCGCCTCGGCATCGGCGCTCGAATGCACCAGCGCGAACCTGTCGGGTGCACGGCCGACCATCGCCTCGACATGGTCGATGAGCTTGTGCGCCAGCGGCGCGCTGTCCTCACCGGCAGCCTCCAGCGCGGACGGGATGTAGATCGACATGAAGGCCACGTCGAGCCCGCCGGCGCGCGCACGCGGCCAGTCGAATTCGCGGTCCGGCGTCGCCTGCGACAGGTCGCGCCAACCATCGGCATGCAGGCGAAACGGCGCGTCGATGTGGGTGTCGACGATCAGCGCCGCCTGCGCCAGCGCACGGGCGCGCTCACCCAGCGCGGCCTCGTCGACGGGCGCGGCCCCGTCGGCAGAGGTGGCGGAGGTGACGAGCGGCAGCAGGATCAGGGCGAGCAGCGAACGGCGCAGGCACATCGGCGACGACCTCCTTCGACGGGAAGCCGAGAGGATAACGGATACGCCGGACCGCGCCGCGAGGCGACGCACGATCGCCGCGCCGACGACCTCAGCCCGCCGCCGGCACCTGCAGCTGCGAACGCTTGCGCACGATCAGCATGGCGATTTCCAGCGACTGCTCGTAATTGAGCCGCGGATCGACGGTGGAGCGGTAGGCGCGCTCGAGGTCGGCATCGGTCAGCGCGCGGGCGCCGCCGGTGCACTCGGTGACATTCTCGCCGGTCAGCTCCAGATGCACGCCGCCCAGCCGCGTGCCGGCTGCGGCGTGCGCATCGAAGGCTTGCTCCAGCTCGCTGCGGATGTTGCCGAACCGGCGCGTCTTGTAGCCGTTGCTGGTCGACTCGGTATTGCCATGCATCGGATCGGCGACCCACAGCACACGCCGGCCCTCGCGCTGGACCGCGTCGAGCAGCGGCGGCAGCCGCTCGGCGATCTGCGCCGCGCCCATGCGGTGGATCAGCGTCAGCCGGCCCGGCTCGTCGTCCGGGTTGAGCGCGTCGATCAGCCGCAGCAGCACGTCGGGCGTCACCGCGGGGCCGATCTTCACCGCCACCGGGTTGCGCACGCCGCGCAGGTATTCCACGTGCGCGCCGTCCACCGCCGCCGTGCGCATCCCGATCCAGGGGAAGTGGGTGGACAGGTTGAACCAGCCCCACTGGCGCGGCACCTGCCGGGTCAGCGCCTCCTCGTAAGGCAGCAGCAGCGCCTCGTGCGAGGTATAGAAATCGACGCGGTTGAGGTTGTGCACCTCCTCGCCGGACAGCGTCTCCATGAAGCGCACCGCGTCGCCGATGGCGGCGACCATGCGCTGGTATTCCTCGGCCAGCGGCGAGTGCGTGACCCAACCCAGGTCCCAGTACTCGGGGTGGTGCAGATCGGCGAAACCACCGTCGATCAGCGCGCGGACGAAGTTCATCGTCATCGCCGAGCGGGCGTGGCCCTTGATCATCCGGCGCGGATCGGGCGTGCGCGCGGACTCGCTGAACTCGGGCGCATTGATGAAATCGCCGCGGTAGCTCGGCAGGGTGATGCCGTCGCGGGTCTCGCTGTCGGCCGAGCGCGGCTTGGCGTACTGGCCGGCAAAGCGACCCACCCGGATCACCGGCAGGCGCAGCCCGTGCACCAGCACCAGGCTCATCTGCAGCAGCACCTTCAGGCGGTTGGAGATCAGCCCCGACTCGCAGTCGGCGAAGCTCTCGGCGCAGTCACCGCCCTGCAACAGGAAGCGCCGCCCCTCCTGCGCCTCGGCCAGCTGGCGCTTGAGCGCCAGGATCTCCCACGAGGTGACCAGCGGCGGCAGCCGGCGCAGCTCGGCCAGGGCCTCGGCCAGCGCGCCGGCATCGGGCCAGCTCGGCATCTGTGCCGCCGGCTTGGCGCGCCACGAATCGGGCGCCCAGTCGGCGGGCAGGGTGACCGGTTGCGGGCGGCGATCGGCAGGAGGCATGGGGAAAGTCCGGGGCTTGTTGCGCTGCATCAAGGCATCATGCCACAGCGCACGAACGCCGCAAGCCCGGCGGCACGCGGGCTCAGCGCCGGCGGAACCCTGCCCACAGCGCGGCCGTGCCCAGTGCGACGAACCAGACCAGCGTCCAGGCCGGCATCGACAGGCCGAGGAAGGTCCAGTCCACCTCGGCGCACTCGCCCGAGCCGCTGAACACCCTGGCCAGCACCTCGCGCAGCGGGAAGGCCTCCAGCATGTATTCCAGCCCCGGCCCGCAGGCCGGCACCTCGTCGGCGGGCAACGACTGCAGCCACACATGCCGCCCGGCAATCGAAACGCCACCCGCCGCCGCCAGCCCCGCCAGCACGCCATAGACACGCCGCCCACCGGCCGAACGCGGCCCATGGATCGCACCGAGCAGGAACACCGCGCCCAGCGCCATGAACGCCACCCGCTGGAAGATGCACAGCGGGCACGGGTCGAGGAACATCACATGCTGCGCGTACAGCGCATAGCCCAGCAACGCCGCGCACAGCAGCGCGCCCAGCAGGTACTGCGCACGGAACGACCAGGCGAACGGATTCGGGCTCATCGGACAGCGGCTTATCGCATAGAAGGCGGGACGGTAGCGCATCCTCCGACCGCTGGCGAGCCGGAACGTTCCGCCGGCAGGCCCACGGCCCTGCCTCATCCCTGATGCCGCAGCGCCTCGATCGGATCGAGCTGTGCAGCCTTCCGCGCCGGGTAGTAGCCGAAGAACAGGCCGGTGGCGACCGAGAAGCCGGTCGCCAGGGCGATCACATTGAGGTTCAGCTCCACCGGCAGCGCGCCGAAGCGGCTGGTCAGCAGGGCGCCGGCGATGCCGATGACGATGCCGATCACGCCGCCGCCGAGCGAGAGCATCATCGCCTCGGCCAGGAACTGCGCCTGCACCTGGCGCGGGCCGGCGCCGACCGCCATGCGCAGGCCGATCTCGCGGATCCGCTCGGTCACCGAGACCAGCATGATGTTCATGATGCCGATGCCGCCGACGATCAGCGAAATGGTGGCGACCGCGCCGAGCAGCAGCGACATCAGCCGGGTGGTCTGGGTGCGGGCGCTGACGATCTCGGTGAGGTTGCGCACGGTGAAGTCGTCCTCGCCGCCGGGCGGGATGCGGTGGCGCTGGCGCAGCAGTTCGTTGAGCTCGCGCTCGACGTGCGGGAGATCCTCGGCGCGGGCGGCACCGACCGAAATCTGCATCACCCGTCCGGGGCCGAGGTTGACGTTGCCCATCAGCCGGCGGCGCGCGGTTTCCAACGGCACGACGATCACGTCGTCCTGGTCGCCGCCCCAACCGCTCTGCCCGCGCGGCGAGAGCACGCCGGCGACGGTGAACGGGACACGGCCGACGCGGATCGTGCTGCCGGTGGGGTCGGCATCACCGAACAGCCGCTCGCGCACGGTCTGGCCGAGCAGCACGCGCTTGGCGGCGGCGCTGTAGTCGCGCTCGTCGAAGTGCTCGCCCAGCGCGACCTCCCAGCCGTTGATCGGGAACCAGTCCGGCTGCACACCGATCCACTGCGTGGACCAGTTCTGTTCGGCGTTCACCACCTGGGTGCCGCCACGCAGGCTGGCAGCGACATACAGCACCTCGGGAATGTCGGCGCGGATGGCGTCGGCGTCGCCTTCGGTCAGCGACAGTGTGCTGCCGGCGCCGATGCGTACCGCCCCCTGGCGGCCGGAGCCGGGAAAGATCTCGATGCGGTTGGAGCCCAACCGCGAGATGGTGCGGTCGAGCTCGGCCTGGGTGCCCTGCCCCACCGACACCATCACGATGACCGCGGCGATGCCGATGATCACGCCGAGCGCGGTCAACACGCTGCGCAGCCAGTTGCCGCGCAGGGCGAAGGCCGCCATGCCCAGGATGTCGAGCAGGGTCGCCCCGGCGATGGCCGGCGCGGAACGGGTGTGACCGCCGTCGGCGCTCATGCGGCCTCCCGGGTCGCTTCGTGCAGCTCGCCATCGCGCATGTGGAAGACGCGGTCGGCATGGGCGGCGATGGGCGGCTCGTGGGTGATGACCACGATGGTGTGGCCGGCCATCTGCAGACGCTTGAACAGGGCCATGATCTCTTCACTGGTGCGGGTGTCGAGCGCGCCGGTGGGCTCGTCGGCGAGGATGATAGGCGCCGCATTGATCAGCGCGCGGGCGATGGCGACGCGCTGCTGCTGGCCGCCGGACAGCTCGCTGGGCTTGTGCCGGGCGCGTTCGGCCAGGCCGACCTCGGCCAGTGCGCGCTCGGCGCGCGGGCGGCGCTCGGCGCGCGGCACGCCGGCGTAGACCAGCGGCATCATCACGTTGTCCAGC
>JBEQAM010000088.1:0-7512 GCA_041640375.1 Rehaibacterium sp.
GTGATCTAGCCATGGCCAGGCTGAAGGTGGGGTAACACCCACTGGAGGGCCGAACCCACGCCTGTTGAAAAAGTCGGGGATGAGCTGTGGCTAGGGGTGAAAGGCCAATCAAACTCGGAAATAGCTGGTTCTCCGCGAAATCTATTGAGGTAGATCGTCGCGTGCTTCGCCCTCGGGGGTAGAGCACTGGATGGGCTAGGGGGCCCCAAAGGCTTACCAAACCTAACCAAACTCCGAATACCGAGGAGCGTGACCGCGGCAGACAGTCCCGGGGTGCTAAGGTCCCGGGTCGAGAGGGAAACAGCCCAGACCGACAGCTAAGGTCCCCAAATCGTGGCTAAGTGGGAAAGCATGTGGGAAGGCCAAAACAACCAGGAGGTTGGCTTAGAAGCAGCCATCCTTTAAAGAAAGCGTAATAGCTCACTGGTCTAATAGCCGTCCTGCGGCGAAAATGTAACGGGGCTCAAGCCACGTACCGAAGCTTCGGGCGCGCAGCGATGCGCGCGGTAGCGGAGCGTTCCGTAAGCCTGCGAAGGGCGGTCGTGAGGCCGCCTGGAGGTATCGGAAGTGCGAATGCGGACATGAGTAGCGACAAACAGGGCGAGAAACCCTGTCGCCGAAAGCCCAAGGGTTCCTGCGCAAGGTTAATCCGCGCAGGGTCAGCCGGCCCCTAAGACGAGGGCGAGAGCCGTAGTCGATGGGAACCACGTCAACAATCGTGGGCCTGCCAGAAGTGACGGCCGTGAACCGTTGTCACCCCTTAGCGGATTGGGGTGGCTGCCGGATCGGTCCAGGAAACAGCTCTGGCGCAAGACCGTACCCGAAACCGACACAGGTGGGCTGGTAGAGCATACCAAGGCGCTTGAGAGAACGGTGCTGAAGGAACTAGGCAAATTGCTCGCGTAACTTCGGGATAAGCGAGCCCCGCTTCCGGGCAACCGGGGGCGGGGGGCACAGAGCAGGGGGTAGCGACTGTTTATCAAAAACACAGGGCTCTGCGAACTCGAGAGAGGACGTATAGGGTCTGACGCCTGCCCGGTGCCGGAAGGTTAAGAGGAGAGGTGCAAGCCTTGAATCGAAGCCCCGGTAAACGGCGGCCGTAACTATAACGGTCCTAAGGTAGCGAAATTCCTTGTCGGGTAAGTTCCGACCTGCACGAATGGCGTAACGACTTCCCCACTGTCTCCAGCACCGGCTCAGCGAAATTGAATTCCCCGTGAAGATGCGGGGTACCCGTGGTCAGACGGAAAGACCCTATGAACCTTTACTGCAACTTTGCACTGGCGTCAGAAGTGGACTGTGTAGGATAGGCGGGAGGCGATGAAGCGAGGGCGCCAGCTCTCGTGGAGCCGACCTTGAAATACCGCCCTGGCTTCTTTTGACGTCTAACCCAGTCTGGTCAGCCCGGACGGGGACCGTGCATGGTGGGCAGTTTGACTGGGGCGGTCGCCTCCCAAAAGGTAACGGAGGCGCGCGATGGTGGGCTCAGGCCGGTCGGAAATCGGCTGTTGAGTGCAAAGGCATAAGCCCGCCTGACTGTGAGAGTGACAGCTCGAGCAGAGACGAAAGTCGGCCTTAGTGATCCGGTGGTCCCTCGTGGACGGGCCATCGCTCAACGGATAAAAGGTACTCTAGGGATAACAGGCTGATCTCCCCCAAGAGTCCACATCGACGGGGAGGTTTGGCACCTCGATGTCGGCTCATCGCATCCTGGGGCTGGAGCAGGTCCCAAGGGTTCGGCTGTTCGCCGATTAAAGCGGTACGTGAGCTGGGTTCAGAACGTCGTGAGACAGTTCGGTCCCTATCTGCCATGGGTGTCGGAGACTTGAGAGGAGCTGTCCCTAGTACGAGAGGACCGGGATGGACGTACCTCTGGTGGGCCGGTTGTCGCGCCAGCGGCACAGCCGGGTAGCTAAGTACGGACGGGATAAGCGCTGAAAGCATCTAAGCGCGAAACCCACCTCAAGACGAGGTCTCCCTGAAGAGCCGTGGAAGACCACCACGTCGATAGGCCGGATGTGTAAGCGCGGCAACGCGTTCAGCTAACCGGTACTAATCGCTCGTTCGGCTTGTGATCCGGTGTCATGACGGCAGCGCCCACCAAGCGCTCCGTCTGACCCATGCGCAGCACCAAGCGCGCCCGCGCCGCGTCGGCACAAGCAGCATCGCACACACTCCCCGGATCGGACGACCTGGTGGCTTTAGCGAGGGGCCAACACCCGATCCCATCCCGAACTCGGCCGTGAAAACCCTCAGCGCCAATGGTACTGCGTCTTAAGACGTGGGAGAGTCGGTCGCTGCCAGGTCTTCCAATCTGGGGCGCCACACACCGATCCGCACGCCACAGCTTCGCCGCGGGGTGGAGCAGCCCGGTAGCTCGTCAGGCTCATAACCTGAAGGTCACAGGTTCAAATCCTGTCCCCGCAACCACGTCCACGTGCGACGCCAGGGCCCCCGCCCTGGCGTCCCTCAGCTTCAGGGCAACGTCCCTCCCGCAACCATCCATCGCAAACTGCGCGCGAGCGCTCTGAGAGCAGATCACCGCCCTGCAACCAAGGCGCTGCGCCGGCCAGGGGCTGCTCGCTCACTTCCGCCCGCCTGTTGCCGCCGCAGCCGCAGGTTTTCGCCCCGAAACAAGCCTTGTCACTTCTTCGCTGCGCTAAGCGCAAGCGCAACCCGGTGATCGCACTCACCTTCCGACGGGCCAACGTCCGGCGGGGTTGGCCGGCCCCTCGCCATTCAGAGAAGCCGAACAATGGCGAACCCGCCGATCAACAGAACGAGGAAAACGATCGTGAACAGGGTGAGCCGGCGCTCGATCACGGCAAGCACCGGCGGGCCAAACTTGGCGGAGATCAGCGCCACTGCCACGAAGCGCAGACCACGCGAGACGAAGGAGGCGACGACGAAGGGCAGTATCGCCATCTGCACGGCACCGGAAGCGATCGTCGCGAGCTTGTACGGGATCGGTGTCACCCCGGCGATCGCCACCACCAACCAGTCGTAGGCCAAATAGAGCTCGCGGAAACGGTCGTTCGCCTCGTGCAGCCGATAGAGCTCGATGATCGGCACCGCCACCGCCTCGTAAAGCCCCCAACCGATCAGGTAGCCCGCCACGCCCCCCAGGGTCGAGCCGACAGTGCAGATCAGCGCCGAGGAGGCCCAGCGATCGGGCCGTGCAACCGCCATCGGCGCCAAGATCACGTCGGGCGGGATCGGGAAGACGGACGATTCCGCGAAGGCAACGAGGAACAGCCAAATGCGCGCCTGCGGGTGTGCCGCCAAGCGAAGCACGGACTCGTAGAGGGAGCGCAGCCAGGGAACGTCCACGGGCGACCTCGGGTTGGGGACGGCCCGCTTGCCACGCCGCCGTCTCATCGGCAAGGCGCCCGGCTGCGGCCTCCTCCCGGTTGAGGTGCACCAGACGGCTCGTCGCGTCGTCTGCTCGGGCCGTTCGTCGCCTGCTCGTCTGCGCCCTTGTGCTCCGCGCGCTCTGCACCGCGCCCTCGCCGATGCCGCCCGAGTGGCGCACGCAAGCGACCGGCCGTGCACCCTCTGTCGCCTCGTTCGGCCGATGCTCGGTCGTCCCGCTTGCCGAGGTCGGCATCGACGTGCTCGGCGAGCAACGTGCGCCCCCGGCAGGGCCCCGCCCTCCCTTCTCGCCCTGCTGCTCGCCCAGCGGCAGGGCGCAAGCCAGAGGGGCGACAGCTTGGCACCGCCGCGGCGCCGCTCTCGGCTCAGCGCTGCCGGACGGACCTTGTCGCCATCAGCTGAGGTGGATCCTCGCCATGCTCGCTGGCGCCGCTGCTCGCCGCTGCCAATCCGGCGGTACCGGGCCCCCCGCGCTGGAGCAGTCGCGCTTCCGCGACCGAACGATGCCTCAACCGATGCTGACTCTCACGTATCGGCGCGGTTTCCCGATGCCTGACGCTTCGCTACGCTTGCGCGCCTCATCCGGGGGTTCCAATGCCGCGCCTTGCCGCCGTCATCGCCGCCCTGCTCGCGCCCTGCCTCGCCCAGGCCCAGGGCGAGCCGCACGCTTGGCTGTTCGGCGCTTGGTCTGGCGGTCTCGCCCCGCCTGACTGGCAGCAGCCGCCCCTCGCCTGCCTCGCCCAGCCGCAGGTGATCTTCACGCGAGACATCGTTCTGCATCAGACGCTGCTCGACCCCACCTATCAACAACGCATCGTCGAGACCGTCCGCGTCACGCCGGAGGGGGCAGAGATACGCTTCCGTCCGCTGCCGCCCCGCGCGGCCACGACGCTGCCCGGGCACGCAGGTTTCGGCTGCGGCGATGCGAACCTGCTTCGGGTGAAGCGCGAGCCCGACGGCTCCATTACCTTCCCTGGCTGCGTCTATTTCCCCTCGCCGCTCATTCCCTGCGCTGCGCGCTGACGACACCGCCCGCACCGCCCGGGCCAGCGGCGTGCCGTCATGCCGGCAGGCTGAGTGTCGCGGCGAGGCCGCGCGGCGATCGGTTGGCGAGGGTTAGGTCACCGCCATGCGCCCTGGCGACGCCGCGCGCGATCGGCAGGCCCAGTCCTGCGCCACCCGTTTCCCGCGACCGGGACGGTTCGCCGCGCTGAAAGGGTTGGAGCAAACGCTCGAGATCCGTCTCGGCGATCCCCGGCCCGTCGTCCTCAATGACGATGCGCACGACCCCTCCCTCAGGCGGCTCGAGCCGTATCCGGCAGGCGCCTGCATAAGCCAGCGCATTGTTGACCAGGTTGCCGACGGCGCGTTTCAACGCAACGGGGCGGACCGGCAGCGCCAAGGCGGCCGGCGCTTCGACGATCACGGCCGTGCGGCCGGCAAGATCGTTGGCCTCGTCGGCAACGGTGCGCACGAGTGCGGCGAGATCGGTCACCACCGCCGGCTCGCGTGCCGCATCGTCGCGCGCGAAGGCGAGGGTCGCGCCGACCATCGTCTCCATCTCAGCGAGATCGGCGAGGATCTTCGCCCTGAGCGCCTCGTCCTCCACGAACTCGGCGCGCAGGCGCAGTCGCGTTATCGGGGTACGCAGGTCATGCCCGATGGCGGCCAGCATCGTCGTGCGGTCGGCGATGAAGCGGCGGATCCGTTCCTGCATCGTGTTGAACGCCGCCGCCGCCTGGGCGACCTCGCGCGGCCCCGTCTCCGGCAAGGGCGGGGCGTTGACATCCCGCCCGAGCCGCTCCGCCGCCTGGGCGAGCTCTCGGATGGGCGCGGTGAGCCGCCGCACCGCCCAAAAGGAGAGTGCTGCGACCGCCCCCGTCATCAGGGCGAGCGCGGCGAGGAAGGTCGGTGACGACCATGGGCTCGGCCGCGGCGGGCGGGCGGTGACATTCATCCACATCCCGTCCGGCAGGCGCAACGAGGCCGTGATGCCGCCGCTGGGCAGTTCGGCGACGCGAACCTCGCGCGGGCGCAGATGCGGCGGCCCGCCCAGCCGGCCGAGCCAGGGCTCAGCCCGCTCGAGACGCCGCGACGCCGTGCCAACAACCGCGGGCTCGGCGGCGAAGTCAACGGCAAAGCCTTCGGGGAGCTCAACGGTGCGGGCGATCTCGACACGGGTGGCAGGTGCCGCGGTGACCGTCGCGCGCCAGAGCGCGCCCATGCGTGCAAGCGTCTCGCGCGCTTGGGCAGCCCGCTGCAGCTCGATCCGGTCCACGGCATGGATGGTGAGTCCCACCACCTGCACCGCGAAAAGGCCGAGCAACAGCACGAGGAAGGTGCGGCCCGCGATGGAGCGCGGCCAAATGGTAACGCTCACGACGCGTCCACAACGGCGGCGAGAACGTAACCCCCGCCGCGAACTGTCTTGATCAGGCTCGGGTTCTTGCCGTCGTCGTCGAGCTTGCGTCGCAGCCGGCTGACGGCAACGTCGATGGTGCGGTCGAACACGCCCGCCGCCCGCCCGTGCAACAGGTCCATCAGCATGTCACGCGTGAGCACCCTGCCTGCACGCTCGGCGAGGATGCGCAGGAGCTCAAACTCCCCTCCTGTCAGCGCCACCTCGACGCCGTCCGGATTGGTCAGCCGCCGCCGCGCCGTGTCCAGCGTCCAGCCGGCGAACCGGTAGATCGTCCCGGCCGGCAGGCCAGCGTCTCGTGCCGCCTCGGCGCGGCGTAGCACGGCGCGTATACGCGCCAGCAGTTCGCGCGGATTGAACGGCTTGGGCAAATAGTCGTCGGCGCCGAGCTCAAGCCCGACGATCCGGTCCGTTTCCTCCCCCATCGCTGTCAGCATCACCACCGGCGTTCGCACACCCTCGCCGCGCAGCCCGCGCAGCAGGGCGAGCCCGTCCTCGCCGGGCAGCATCAGGTCCAGCACAATCAGTGCGTGCGCCCCTTGGGAGAGGCAGCGACGCATCTCCCGCCCGTCGCGCGCTGTGCTGACACGAAACCCATGCGTCTCGAGGAAGCGGGCGAGCAGGTCGCGGATTTCGCGATCGTCGTCCACCACCAGGATGTGCGGCGGGCCCTCGCTCATACGCTGCTTGTCGCTCGCGCCGGCCGGCGCGGCAACCGCCCTCCCGTAACGCAGCCTTGCTGCCGGCGCCTCGGTCACACGCCGTTACATTTCCCTGCACGGCGTCGCAACCACGACACGCCACCGAAAGACGGCTCGCACAGGATCGCCCCGTTCCCGATCGATGGGAAAGATGGAGGACAGCATGAACCGTTTCGTGAAGGTTTCCCTGCTCGCCGCAGGTCTCGCCACCGCCGGCCTCGTCGGCTATGGCGCGGGCAGCATGGGCGCTCACGCCCAGCCTGGTCCCGGCGGTGGTCAGGGCATGGGGCCCGGCATGATGATGGAGCGCGGCTTCGGTCCCGCCTGGGGCGGGCCGGGCGGCGGGCACGGGCCGCACCGCGGCGAGTGGGGTCGCGGCGGGCCGCACCGCAGCGAGTGGGGTCGTGGCGGGCCGCACGGGGGCGAGTGGGGTCGTGGAGGCCCGCACCGCGGTGACCACGCACGCGGCCCGGGGGGGCCCCTGCGTGGCTTCTTCATCAACCGCGACAACAAGAACCTCTCCAACGATGACGTTCGCAAGATCGCCGAGGCGGGATTGCTCTGGTATGGCGAACGGAGCTGGAGGATCGGCGAGGTGAAGGACGCCGGCTTTCGCGCCGCCGAGTTCACGGTCACGACTGCCGACGGCGGCGTGATCGCCCGCTTCATCATGGACCGAGACACCGGCCGGGTGCGTCGCGTCGGCTGAGCGGGTTTTGACCGGCGCGGGGCGTGACGGCAGTCTCCGCCCCGTGTCGGACGACTTCCCCCACCCTCCCCCGGCAGAGCGCGCTGCGCTCTGCCGCCTCTGCGCGCTCGATCCTGTGCTCGGCGGGATCGAGCGACGCGCCGGGCCACTGCCCTGGCGCAGCCGCCCGCGCGGCTTTCCGGGACTGCTTGCGGCCATCGTCGGGCAGCAGATCAGCAACCTCGCCGCTGCCGCGATCTGGGCGCGTCTCGCAGCGCTGATGCCGCCTGAACCGACTGCTGAGGCGCTGCTCGCCCTGTCTGACGAGGCAC
>JBEQAM010000089.1:0-7464 GCA_041640375.1 Rehaibacterium sp.
CGCCACCCGGCCTGCCGCGACTACCTGCGGGCGGCCAGTGCGGTACGTGAGCAGTGGCCCGGCCTGGATCACGCGCGCATCGAGCGCGACTTTCACCGCGATGCCGCCCTGCCGTCCGGCCGCGAGGTGAAGATCTGCTACCACCTCAAGGATCTGATCGTGCACCCGGCCACGGCGCTGGTGCTGGTCCACCAAAACCCGGCGGACTACCGCCAGGCCGCGCACGAAATCGAAGAGGTGATCGCGCACCTGAGTGTGGTGCGGGCGCAGTGATCGGACTGCAGGCGCTTCAGGCCGGCAACCCCAGCCGGGCGTGACGCTCCCGCCTCAGCTACAGACTCTGCTCGCTGACGCCGTGTTTCCCGGCCAGTTCCGCCACGGGCGATCGGGCGGAGCCATGGCTGCGGCCAGCGAACCACTTTCATGGCTGAGCTTCGGGGCTGATCAGGCCCGGAAATGGAAGGCCGCCCGGTTCGACCGGGCGGCGTCCGCCACCGAGAGCGACTATTTCGGCATCGTCTGCGTGCTCTGATAACCCGCCTTCGGCACCAGCTTGAGCTCAAGAGGATTGGGCTCGAGTCCTCTCGTGGCAGCACTGGCAGCATCGACCCCTACGCCGATGATGCCGCCGACCGCTCATTGCCGGCCATACCTGCCGCACCGGCCCCGGCGACTTGGGACACGATCTGGGTCTGCACCGGCTCGTAACCGTCCTTGTCCACCGTCACCATGAAAGATTCCTTGCGCTTCTTCTTCAGGGTGCACGGTGTAATGCAGGTTTCACCGGACGACAGCGTGACCTTGGCAACGATCGGAGTGGTGGGCCCAGCAGGACTCGAACCTGCAACCAACGGATTATGAGTCCGCTGCTCTGACCGATTGAGCTATAGGCCCGCTTTGCTTTCTTGATGGGGCGGATGGGTGGCCGCCCTGCTCAATTCTGCCTCGCCGATCCGGTCTGGATCACTGGATGATGGGCCCCCTGCCCCGACCATTGAACCATGCGGCCGCTGGGCGGTGATTATCGTCTGTCGCCGCCGCAAACACGAAGCCCCGCCGGAGCGGGGCTTCGTCTCAGGCGGCCGCAGGGGTGGCTCAGTCGAGGTCGAGGAACGAACGCAGCTGCTCGGAGCGGCTCGGATGGCGCAGCTTGCGCAGCGCCTTGGCCTCTATCTGGCGGATACGCTCGCGGGTGACGTCGAATTGTTTGCCGACCTCTTCCAGAGTGTGGTCGGTGTTCATGTCGATGCCGAAGCGCATGCGCAGCACCTTGGCCTCGCGCGGGGTCAGGCCGGCGAGCACCTCGCGCACCGTCTCCATCAGGCCGATGTTGGTGGCGGTCTCGATCGGCGACTCGACATTGGTGTCCTCGATGAAGTCGCCCAGGTGCGAGTCCTCGTCGTCGCCGATCGGGGTCTCCATGGAGATCGGCTCCTTGGCGATCTTCAGCACCTTGCGGATCTTGTCCTCGGGCATGTCCATCTCCTTGGCCAGCTCCTCCGGCGTCGGCTCGCGGCCGAACTGCTGGAGCATCTGGCGGGAGATGCGGTTGAGCTTGTTGATCGTCTCGATCATGTGCACCGGGATGCGGATGGTGCGGGCCTGGTCGGCGATCGAGCGGGTGATGGCCTGGCGGATCCACCAGGTCGCATAGGTGGAGAACTTGTAGCCGCGGCGGTATTCGAACTTGTCCACGGCCTTCATCAGGCCGATGTTGCCTTCCTGGATCAGGTCGAGGAACTGCAGCCCGCGGTTGGTGTACTTCTTGGCGATCGAGATCACCAGGCGCAGGTTGGCCTCGACCATCTCCTTCTTGGCCTTGCGCGCCTTGGCCTCGCCGTAGGCCATCGCGCGGTTGATCTCCTTGATGTCCGGCAGGGTCAGGTACAGCGCCTGCTCGATGCCGATGAGCTTTTCCTGCTCGGCGACGATCTCGTCGCGGAACTCGCGGATGCCCGAGGACCACTTCTGCTTGCGGCGGATGACCTCATCGGCCCACTTGGTGTTGGTCTCGTTGCCCGGCCAGGCGCGCAAGAAGTCCTTGCGCGGCATCTTGGCGTACTTGGTGCACAGCTCCAGGATGCGGCGCTCGTGCTCCTTGATGGCGTTGACCACGTCGCGCAGCTTGCGCACGAAGGTGTCCATCAGCGCCATCGGCAGTTTCAGGGTGAGGAACTCGGCAGCCATTTCCTCGCGCAGCTTGACGACCTTCCTGTCGCTGGGGCCGTACTTGGCGTGCGCCTTCTGGAACTTGCCGTAAAGGACGCGCAGGTTGTCCATCCGGCGCGCGACCTCGGCCGGGTCCGGGCCGGTATCGGCCGGGGTGCTGTCCTCGTCGTCGCCGGTGGCCTCCTCGTCGTCCTCGTCGATGTCGGCGTCCGCCTCGACCTCGGCCTCGGCCAGCTCCGGGGCCGGCTCCTCGATGTCGAGAAAGCCGGTGACGACCTCGTTCAGGCGCTTCTTGCCCTCGGTGTGCTGTTCGTATTCCTCCAGCAGCAGCTGGATCGACCACGGGAAACTGGCCAGCGAGGCATGGACCTGGTTCAGGCCTTCCTCGATGCGCTTGGCGATGGCGATCTCGCCCTCGCGGGTGAGCAGCTCCACCGTGCCCATCTCGCGCATGTACATGCGCACCGGGTCGGTGGTGCGGCCGCCCTCGGCGTCGAGCGCGCTCAGCGCGGCGGCGGCCTCCTCGGCGGCGGTGTCGTCGGCGTCGCGGCTGCTGGAGGAGTCGGACAGCAGCAGCGTCTCGGCATCGGGCGCCACCTCGTGCACCTCGATGCCCATACTGTTGATCATGCCGATGATGTCTTCGATCTGCTCGGGATCGACGACGTCGTCCGGCAGGTGGTCGTTGACTTCGGCGTAGGTCAGGTAGCCCTGTTCGAGACCCTTGCTGATGAGCTGCTTGATCTCGGACTGCTGCTCCGGGGATGCGTTGGCCATAGGGGGTGCGGGTCCGGGTCGCCGGGAAAATGGAACGTTTCAGTATACTGGAATCCCGATGGCACTGCCAAACGGTTGACGCCAAAGGATTTTCTCGCGCAGCGGACTCAGGCCCGCAACCAGAAGGTCACCGGACCGTCGTTGATCAGCGCCACTTGCATATGGGCGCCGAAACGACCGATTTCCACCACGCCGTGACGACCGCGGCAGATTTCCACCAGCCGGTTGTACCAGCGTTCACCTTCGGCCGGGGTGGCCGCGGAGGTGAAGCTGGGGCGCATGCCCTTGGCGGTGTCAGCGGCCAGGGTGAACTGGCTGACCAGCAGCAGGCCGCCGCCGGTGTCGGCGAGCGAGCGGTTCATCTTTCCGGCCGCGTCGGGGAACACCCGGTAACCGAGCAGGCGCTCGGCCATCCGCTGCGCCTGCGCTTCGCCATCGCCGGGCTCCACCGCCACCAGGGCGAGCAGGCCGGGGCCGATCGCGCCCACCGTCTCGCCGTCGACGCGGACGCTGGCCTGGGTGACGCGCTGGATGAGGCTGATCATGGGGCGCAGAGCGGGAAGGGAAAAACGGCAATCGGCGCGGGTGACGGGAGGGTAACGGGCCTTCGGCGGGGCGCAAAGTGTGGCGGGGCCGGGCGGTGGGGCACCGTGGCTGCATCGACACGCCCAATCCCCCTTCCCGCCCCGCTAGACTCCTGCCCATGACTCCCGCCGAACTTCCCGGCCATCTGGCCTACGCGCTGTGCTGGCTGGTCGGCCGGCTGCCATTGCCCGTGCTGCATCGCCTCGGCGACCTGTGGGCGACGCTGGCGACGCGGCGTGGCTGGCGCGAGGCCAGGGTCGCGCGGCGCAACATCGCACTGTTGCACCCGGAACTCGACCCGGCCGAGCGCGAGACGCGCACGGCGGCGATCCTGCGCGGCACCGGCCGGCAGATCTTCGAGACGCTGCGCTTCTGGACCCGTCCGGCACGCCACAATCTGCGCCTGCTGCGCCAGGTCGTGGGGGGCGGGCATTTCGACGCCGCGCTTGCCGCCGGGCACGGGCTGATCGTCGCCGCGCCGCATTTCGGCAACTGGGAGCTGCTCAACCAGTACCTGGCCTCGCGCACGCCGATCTCGATCGTCTACCGGCCGCCCTCGTCGGCCGCCGGCGATGCGTTCCTGCGGCTGGCGCGCGGCAATCCCGGCGTCACCCAGGTGCGCGCCGAGAGTGCCGGCGTGCGCCAGCTGTTCCGCACCCTCAAGGAAGGCGGCGTGGTCGGTATCCTGCCCGACCAGCAGCCCAAGGCCGGCGAAGGCGTGTTCGCGCCATTCTTCGGCCTGCCGGCGCTGACCATGACCCTGCTGCCGCGGCTGGCCGCGCGCAGCGGCGCGCCGGTGCTGTTCGCCTGGGCCGAGCGCCTGGCCGATGGCCGCTTCGACATCCACTTCCAGCCGGCGCCGGCCGCACTGGCGGATGCCGATCTCGCCGTCGCCACCGCCGCCCTCAATGCTGCGGTCGAAGGCGTCGCCCGCCGCGACCCCACGCAGTACCAATGGACCTACAAACGCTTCAGCCTGCAGCCGCCCGACAGCCCGCTCGGCGGCAACCCGTACTGGCCCGACTGCTACTCCGCCCGAGCGCTCCGCGATGCACGAGACGACTGAAGCCACCCCGATCGACCAGCCCGCCGCCGACTGGGAGGCGCTGCCACCGCCGGCGCGCTGGGCCTTCCGTTTCGGTCTGGCCGGCTGGGCCGCGCTGCCGCTGACCGCCGCCGTCGTCAGTGGCCTGGTGCTGGGCCTGCGCGGTGAGTGGCTGCCGCCGGCGCTGCTGGTCGCCGGCCTGCTGATGCTGGTGCATGCCTGGGTCTACGGCGGCCTCAGTCATCGCCGCATCCGTTACCGGCTCGGCGACGACGGCCTGCGCATCCGTCGCGGCGTCTGCTGGCAGGGCGAAACCCTGGTGCCGCGCTCGCGCGTGCAGCATCTGGACCTCGAACGCGGCCCCCTGGAGCGCCGGCTCGGCCTGGCCACGCTGGTGCTGCACACCGCCGGCACCCGGATGAGCGCGGTGCGCCTGCCCGGCCTGGACGCCGCCCGCGCCCGCGCCCTGCGCGACGCCCTGGTCGACCGCGAGGCCGGTGCCGATGACGACGCCCTCTGAGCGCCTCGCCGGCGCCGAGCGCCGGCTGCATCCACTGTCCTGGCTGTTCGTGTTGCTGGCCAGCCTGCGCGAGTTCGCGGTGCCGCTGATCGCGGTGCTGTTCCTGGGTCGGCGCGGCAACGACACCTGGGAGCTGTTCGGCCTGATCGGCGTGCTGGCACTGACCGCACACGCCGTGGTGCAGTACTTCACCTACCGTTTTCGCATCGACCGCGACGCGCTGGTGATCCGCAGCGGCGTGCTGCAACGCACGCTGCGGCATGTTCCGTTCCGCCGCATCCACGACGTCACCCTGCATCGCAACCCGCTGCACCGGCTGTTCGGCGTGGCCGAGGTGCGGCTGGAATCGGCCGGCGGCCACGAGCCGGAGGCGCGCATGCGCGTGCTGCGGCTGGACGACGCCCAGGCGCTGGAGGCGCTGCTGCGCCGTCACACGCGCCCAGCCGGCGGAGACGGCGAGGCCGTGTCGCCGGCCCCCGAAGGCGAGCCGTTGCTGGCCCTGTCCACGGCCGAAGTCGTCAGGTTGGGGCTGATCTCCAACCGCGGCATGATCCTGCTCGCCGCTGGCTTCGGCGCCTTCGCACAGTCCGGTTCGGCCGCGTTCGGCGACATGACGCGCGCCCTCGCCCGGCCGCTGTTCGACTGGGCCGACGGCCTGGCGCCCGGACCGTTGCCGTGGCTGCTCGGCGGCCTGGCGCTGTTCCTGGCCTTCGCGCTGCTGCTGCGACTGTTGTCGGTGGCGTTGGCGCTGCTGCAGTTCCACGGTTTCGTCCTGCGCGATCTCGATGGCCGGCTGCAGGTCGACGGCGGCCTGCTCACGCGGGTGCGGGCCAATGCGCCACCGCACCGTATCCAGGCCTTCTACCTGCGCGAAAGCCTGCTGCATCGCTGGTTCGGGCGGCGCAGTCTGCGGGTGGACACCGCAGTCGTCGACACCGGCAACGGGGGCCGTTCGCTGCGCGAGCTGGCGCCGATCGCCACGCCGGCGGTCGCCGACGCGCTGATCCGGCGTCTGCTGCCGCGGGCCGGCTGGCCCGACCTGCCCTGGCGGCCGCTGCATCCGCGCGCCTGGCGGCGCATGTTCACCGCACCGGCGCTGCTCACCGGGCTGGCGACGTTCGTCGCGACACTGCGCTTGGGCGCCGACGGCCTGTGGCTGCTCCTGCTGCTGCCGTGGTGGTGGCTGCGCGCGCGCAAGCTCGCGGCCTGTGCGCGTTACGCCGTCGGCGAGGCACTGGTCGCCGTGCAGACCGGCTGGCTCGACCGCTGCTGGCGCGTCGCCGAGATCGGCAAGCTGCAGGCGCTGCGCCTGACCCGTTCACCGTTCGACCGCCGCCACGGCATGGCCACGCTGTGGTTCGACACCGCCGGCGCCCGGCCGACCGACCCGCCGCTGTGCATCCGCTACCTGCCCGAAGACGAGGCGCGGCGCATCCTGGCCGAGGTCGGCGCACGCATCGCCGCCAGCCGCCTGCGGTGGTGAACGGCTGGGTATACTCCACGGGATGAAAACCACCTTACGCGCCCTGCTGCTCGCCGCCGTGCTCGTCTCCGTCGCCGCCTGCGGCAACAAGGGGCCGCTGGTGCTGCCGAAACCGGACAGCGCCGTGCCGACGCGATGAACGCCGCCGCGTCCCGCCGGCTGCGCTTTTGCAAGATGCACGGCGCCGGCAACGATTTCGTCATCCTCGACCTGCGCGAGGGCGCACCGCCGCCAGACGCTGCGCTGACGCGGGCGATGGGCGACCGCCACACCGGCGTCGGCTTCGACCAGCTGATCACCATCGAGCGCAGCGCGCGCCCCGATTGTGTCGCCCGTTACCGGATCTGGAACGCCGACGGCTCGCCTGCGCAGCAGTGCGGCAACGGCGCGCGCTGCGTCGCTGCCTGGCTGGTGCGCGACGGTGCGGCGATGCCGCCGCGCTTCGTGCTCGACAGCCCGGCCGGCGCGATCACCGTCGATGTCCTGCCCGACGGCCGCTACGCGCTGGACATGGGGCGGCCGGTGTTCGCGCCGGCGCGCATCCCGTTCCGCGCCGATGCCGAGGCGGTCGAGTACGCGCTCGACATCGACGGCGAGACCGTGCGCTTCGCCGCGCTGTCGATGGGCAACCCGCATGCGCTGATCGAGGTGGACGACCTCGACGCCGCGCCAGTGCATCGGCTCGGTCCGACATTGCAGCAGCGACCGGAATTCCCCGAGGGCGTCAACGTCGGTTTCGCCCAGATACTGGCGCCCGACCGCATCCGCTTGCGCGTGTACGAGCGCGGCGCCGGCGAGACCCTGGCCTGCGGCAGCGGCGCCTGCGCGGCGGTGGTCGCGCTGATCCGGCGCGGCCGTCTCGGCCGCCGTGCCCGGGTCGCCCTG
>JBEQAM010000090.1:0-7458 GCA_041640375.1 Rehaibacterium sp.
TGGTGTTGGTGCCGCTGGAGATGATGTACTCGGCGACGCCCAGCTTGGCTGGAGCGGACGCATTGAAGCACTCGGCGACCTTGGTGCGCACGGTGTAGTCCTGATACGCCGGGATGGCGATCGCCAGCAGGATGCCGAGGATCGCGATCACGATCATCAGTTCGATCAAGGTGAAGCCTTGCTGGATCTTCTTCATGACGTTTCCCCTAGGTGGAATGTTTGCTCACGTGCCCGTCGCGGGCGTTGCCAATCCATTGGTGCAGCCGTGCGACGCTCGCACGTGCAGGGTAGAGAATGCATCAAGCGTGCCATTTGGACCAGCCGTTGACAGCGCGAACTTGATCGCACTTCCGGGATGTTCGGGCTGCTTTTTGAGGTGGACGTGAGGGGGCGGGTGACGCGCGGGGCACATAGTGACGCAAAAGGTCACTATTGGGCGTTGATGTGGGGTGTTTCCGCACGTTCGCGCTGCGCGCGTCGGGGGCGGCAGGGCGGCGAGGCAGGGGGTGTCGTGACTGGGATCGCGGCCATGGCCGCGATGGTCGGCGCGGCATGGGCGCGGTGCGCGGGGATCGCTGTCGTGGCGGCTCCCACGGGGAGGGGCTGTCGGCTTCGGGGTGGAGCCCTGGACGCCGCGGAGCCACGCTAGAATCGGGCCGATCACGGGAGATTCGCCATGAGGTTCAATATCGAGTGCGAGCGTGAGGTGGATGGGCGCTGGCTGGCCGAAGTCCCCGAGCTGCCGGGGGCGATGGCATACGGCGCTACCGCCGACGAGGCCATGGCGCGCGCCGAGGCGCTGGCGCTTCGCGCGCTTGCGGAGCGGCTTGAGAGCGGCGAGGTCCGCCCGCTCGCCATCAGCATCTCGCTCCCTGCCGCTGCATGAGCGAGTGACCGGCGTGCAAGGCCCGGCGAGTCCTCGCCGCGCTGCAGCGTCTGGGGTGGAGATTGAAACGTCAGTCCGGTTCTCATCGGACGTTGTCCAGAGATGACTTTCCGGATTTCGTCTTCGCGTTTCATGACGCCGACGAGATCGGGCCGCGCATGCTCGTCCGCATCGCCAAGCACACCGGTCTGCGGCCGGAAGACCTCTGAGGCTGTCACTGCATTGCGTGCAGCGTGGCCCGGTGGCGGCGTTGTGTCGGCGGCCGCGGTCGCGATTGCCCCGATGGTCGGCGCGGCATGGGCGCGGTGCGCGGGGATCGCCGCCGTGGCGGCTCCCGCGGGGGGAGTCGTGTGCGCAGCGCAGGCTGCGTGTCGGCTTCGGGCGAGGTCGAAGTTTCTGTAGCGCTCCGCGCACGATCCGCCGTGCAGGGAATAGGGGCATTCCCCTTTTGATCTGAGAATGATTATCATTCGAAGCCTTCCCCTCTGCGGAGCTTCGCCATGATTCGTCGCCCGTTGATCCTGTCTGTCACGCTGCTGGCGCTTGCGGCCTGTTCGCGGGCGCCGGAGGAGTCGGCGTCCACGCCGGCCGCCCGGCCGGTGGAGCTGGTGGTGTATTCGGAGCGGCGCGAGCCGCTGATCCAGCCGATCTTCGAGCGCTACACGGCCGAGACCGGCATCCGGGTGAGCTGGCTCACCGATGCGGCGCCGGCGCTGATCGAGCGCCTGGTGGCGGAAGGGGCGAACACGCGCGCCGATCTGTTCATGGCGGTGGATGCGGGCAACCTGTGGCAGGCGGCCGAGCGCGGGGTGCTGGCGGCGATCGATTCGCCGGCGCTGGAGGCGGCGATCCCGGCCCATCTGCGCGATCCGGACGATCGCTGGTTCGCGCTGTCGCTGCGGGCGCGCACGCTGGTCTACTCCACCGAGCGGGTGCGGCCGGAGGAGCTGTCCACCTATGAGGATCTGGCCGATCCGAAGTGGCGGGGCCGGCTGTGTCTGCGTTCGTCGAAGAAGGTCTACAACCAGTCGCTGACGGCGACGATGATCGAGCGCTTGGGTGCGGAGCGCACCGAGGACATCCTGCGCGGCTGGGTGGCCAACCTGGCCGCGCCGCCGTTCGCCGACGACACGCTGCTGATCAACGCCGTCGCGGCAGGGCAGTGCGACGTGGGCATCGTCAACACCTATTACTTTGGCCGGGTGCAGAAGGACAACCCGGCGGTGCCGGTGGCGGTGTTCTGGCCCAACCAGGGCGAGGGCGAGGCCGGCGTGCACGTGAACATCTCCGGCGCGGGCGTGACGGCGCATTCGAAGAACGCCGCTGCGGCGCAGGCCTTCCTGGAGTGGCTGGCCTCGGATGCGGTGCAGGAGGCCTTCGCCAAGACCAACTTCGAGTTCCCGGCCAAGCCGGGCATCGCGGTCGATCCGCTGGTGGCGGCGTGGGGCGCGTTCCGCGCCGATCCGGTGGATGTGGTGGTCGCCGGCCGCCGGCAGGCCGAGGCGGTGCAGTTGATGGACCGCGCCGGCTGGCGCTGAGCGCGGCCGCGCGATGAGCCCCGCCGCCGCGCCCCCGCGCTGGCCGCGCTACGCGGCCTGGCTGCTGGCTCTGCCGCTGCTGATGCCGGCCGCGTTTCTCGCGGCCGGCTTCGCCGACATCGATACGGCGCTGTGGGCGCACCTGTCGCGGCACCTGTTGCCGCAGGCGCTGGCCAACACGTTGACGCTGGCGGTGCTGCTGGCGGCGTTCGTGCTGGTGCCGGGCCTGGGCTTCGCCTGGGTGAGCGCGCGCTACGACTACCCGGGGCGGCGCGTGCTCGATTGGGCGCTGGTGCTGCCGCTGGCGATACCGGGCTATGTGGTCGCGTTCGTGTATGTCGGCCTGCTCGATTACGCCGGGCCGGTGCAGAGCGCGTGGCGGGCGTGGTTCGGGGCGACGGCCTCGCTGCCGAACGGGCGCGGCGTGGTCGGCGCGGCGCTGATGCTGGCGCTGGTGCTGTATCCGTACGTGTACCTGCTGGCGCGCGCGGCCTTCGTGCGCCAGGGCAGTGTGGCGATGGACGCGGCGCGCAGCCTCGGCCACGGGCCGTTGGCGGCGTTCTTTCGCGGCGTGCTGCCGTTGACGCGGCCGGCGTGGGTGGCCGGGTTGACGCTGGCGGTGCTGGAGGCGCTGGCGGATTTCGGCGCGGTCAGCCTCCTCGGCGTGGATACGCTGACCACGACCATCTACCGCGCCTGGTTCGGGCTGTACTCGCTGCCGACCGCGGCGCAGCTGGCGTTCGGCCTGCTGGCGCTGGTGGCGCTGGTGCTGCTGCTCGAACGCTTGGCGCGCGGGCGTGCGCGCTACGCCGAGCGCAGCCTGCGCCCGCAGCCGCGCCGGCCCCTGCGCGGGTGGCGCGGCTGGACGGTGTCGGTGCTGGCGACGGGGGTGGTGCTGCTGGGCTTTGCGGTGCCGCTGTGGCGGCTGGCGACGTGGGCGTGGTCGGCGCGCGGCGGTCTGCCGGTGGTGGGGCCGGCGGCGCTCAACACGCTGGCGCTCGGCGCGCTGGCGACGTTGCTGGTGCTGGCGCTGGCGCTGCTGTTCGCGTTGCTGGCGCGGCGCGCGCCGGGTGATCGCGGGGTGGCGGCGGCGAGCTTCATCGTCAATCTCGGTTATGCGGTGCCGGGCACGGTGCTGGCGGTGGGGGCGATGGTGTGGCTGGTGCGCGTCGAGGGCTGGCTGGCCGGGCTGACCGGCGCGCAATGGGCGCTGTCGTCGAGCCTGCTGGCGGTGCTGTTCGCGCTGTCGGCGCGGTTTCTGCGGGTGGGGCATGGCGCGGTGGAGTCGGCCTTCGCGACGCTGCGGCCGTCGCTGCTGGAAACGGCGCGTTCGCTGGCGGTGCCGGCATGGCGGCGCTTCACCGGCATCGTGCTGCCGTTGCTGCGGCCGGGCCTGGTGGCCGGCGCGCTGCTGGTGCTGGTGGAGGTGATGAAGGAGCTGCCGGCGACGCTGATGCTGCGGCCTTTCGGCTGGGACACGCTGGCGATCCGCATCTATGCCTATGCCGCCGAAGGCCTGTGGATGGAGGCGGCATGGCCGGCCTTGCTGCTGTCGCTGGTCGGCCTGCTGCCGGTGTGGTGGCTGGTGCGGCAGCAGCGGTGAAGCGCCGGAAATCGGGAACCGGGAATCGGGGAAGACCGCATCCCACCCTGCCTGTCATCCCTCGCCGTTCGGCCGCTTCGCGGCAACGCCGCTGCGCGAGCCGCGGCTTCGCCCGGTCGGGGCCAGACAAGTACGCGAGCGTCGGCGCTTGCGGTTTGCGGTTTGCGGCTTCCCCTTCCCGACGCCCGGCTTCTGCGATAATCGCCGTTTTCCGCAGGGCCACCCCCGATGACCAGCAAGACCGTCCTCAACGACGCCCACCGCGCGCTCGGCGCCAAGATGGTGGATTTCGGCGGCTGGGACATGCCGCTCAACTATGGCTCGCAGATCGAGGAGCACCACCAGGTGCGCCGCGATGCCGGCATGTTCGATGTGTCGCACATGACCGTGGTGGACCTGCGCGGCGCGCAGGTGCGGCCGTTCCTGCGCCGGCTGGTGGCCAACTCGGTGGACAAGCTCAAGGTCCCGGGCAAGGCGCTGTACACCTGCATGCTCAACGCCACCGGCGGGGTGATCGACGACCTGATCGTCTATTACCGCGACGAGGCGTTCTTCCGCATCGTGGTCAACGCCGCCACCCGCGACAAGGATCTGGCGTGGATCGGCGAGCAGGCCAGGGCTTTCGATGTGTCGGTGAGCGAGCGCCGCGATCTGGCGATCATCGCCGTGCAGGGGCCCAACGCCCGCGCCCGGGTGATGTCGCTGCTGTCGCCGGAAGGCGCCGAGGTCGCCGGCCAGCTCGGCAAGTTCGCCGCGGCCGAGGTCGATGGCCTGTTCGTGGCGCGTACCGGTTACACCGGCGAGGACGGCTTCGAGGTGATGGTGCCGGAGGCGCAGGCGGTGGCGTTCTGGAACCGCCTGCTCGCCGCCGGCGTGAAGCCGGCCGGCCTGGGCGCGCGCGACACGCTGCGGCTGGAGGCGGGCATGGCGCTGTACGGACAGGACATGGACGAGTCGGTGACGCCGCTGGAGGCCGGGCTGGCCTGGACGGTGAGCTTCGACGAGGGGCGTGACTTCATCGGCCGCGCCGCGCTGGAGCAGCTCAAGGCCAATGGCGTGCCGCGCCAGACCATCGGCCTGGTGATGGACGACAAGGGCGTGCTGCGCCACGGCCAGGCGGTGGAGACCGCCAGCGGGCGGGGCGAGATTCTGTCGGGCACTTTCTCGCCGACGCTGGGCAAGTCGGTGGCGCTGGCGCGCGTGCCCAGCGGCGAGCCCGGCGCGGTGTCGGTGGACATCCGCGGCAAGCGGGTGCCGGTGCGGGTGGTGAAGTATCCCTTCGTCCGCGACGGCCAGGCCCAGCCCGGCGTGCTGGGCTGACCATGCTTCTGCTTTTGTCAGGAGCGGCGTGAGCCGCGACCGGATGGCCCGCGAAGCTCCCCGGTCGCGGCTCACGCCGCTCTTGCAAGAGCCCTGATACCAATCCCCAATCCCGGCCTCGGTTACAATCCGCGCCGCGTCCACGCCCCAATTTCCCAGGAGCATCCCCATGAGCGAGATCCCAGGCGACCTGAAGTTCATGAAGTCCCACGAGTGGGCCCGCGTCGAAGACGACGGCACCGTCACCGTGGGCATCTCCGACCATGCGCAGGGCCTGCTCGGCGACCTGGTCTATGTGGAGCTGCCGAACGTCGGCGACCAGGTCGAGGCCGGTGGCGCCTGCGCCGTGGTCGAGTCGGTCAAGGCCGCCTCGGACGTGTACAGCCCGGTGTCCGGCAAGATCGTCGCGGTCAACCAGGCGCTCACCGACAAGCCCGAGACCATCAACGAGGACGCCTACGGCGAGGGCTGGATCTTCGTGGTCAAGATGGATGACCCCGAGCAGCTCAACGAGCTGCTGTCGCCGGACGACTACGCCGAGCTGCTCGAAGAAGAAGGCCACTGAGCGGCCGGGAATCGGCACATGGCATCGGAAGCCGAGCGCGGCCAGGCACGCCGCCTCGATGCCCGGGCCCGCCCCGATCTCCGACGCTCCCGCGCTTGACGACGCCCCATCCCCATTCCCACTCCCGGTTTCCGGCCCCATGCCTTTCATCCCCCACAGTGAAGCCGACGTCCAGTCCATGCTGAAGGCCATCGGCGCCGCCAGCATCGAGGAGCTGTTCGACGAGATCCCCGCCGAGCTCAAGGTCCGTTCGCTGGACGGCGTGCCCGAGGGCATGAACGAGATGCAGGTCGAGCGGCTGATGCGCGATCGCGCCCGGCTCGACGAGACCCGCCTGTGCTTCGCCGGCGCCGGCGCCTACGAGCACCACATTCCGGCGGCGGTCTGGCAGATCGTCGGCCGCGGCGAGTTCTACTCGGCCTACACGCCCTACCAGGCCGAGGCCAGCCAGGGCACGCTGCAGCTGATCTACGAATACCAGACGATGATGACGCGGCTGACCGGCATGGACGTGTCCAACGCGTCGATGTACGACGGCGCTACCGCGCTGGCCGAGGCGGTGCTGATGGCCGAGCGCAGCGCCAGGCGCGGCGGCGCCCGTCGCGTGCTGGTGCCGGTATCGGTGCATCCGGCCTACCGCAAGACCATGAAGACCATCCTCGACCTGCAGAACATCGCGGTGGAGGAGATCGACTGCCCGAACGGCAGGCTCGATATCGCGGCGCTGGAGGCGGTCGAAGGGGCGTTCACCGCGCTGGTGATCCCGCAGCCGAACTTCTTCGGCGTGCTGGAGGAGGTGGATGCGCTGACCGACTGGGCGCACGCGCGCGGCGCGCTCGCCATCGCCGTGGTCAATCCGATGTCGCTGGCGCTGCTCAAGGCGCCCGGCCGCTGGGGCGGGGCCGGTGCCGACATCGTCTGCGGCGACGGCCAGCCGCTGGGCGTGCCGCTGTCCTCGGGTGGCCCATACTTCGGCTTCCTCACCTGCAAGAAGGACCTGGTGCGCAACATGCCCGGCCGCATCGTCGGCCGCACCACCGATCTCGACGGCCGCGAGGGCTTCGCGCTCACCCTGCAGGCGCGCGAGCAGCACATCCGCCGCGCCAAGGCGACCTCGAACATCTGTACCAACCAGGGCCTGCTGGTCACCGCCGCCACCATCTACATGAGCCTGCTGGGTCCGGAGGGCCTTCGGCGCGTGGCGGCGCAGTCGGCCAGCGGCGCCCGCGCACTGCGCCGGCGGCTGGAGGCGATTCCCGGCGTGCGTGCGCTGTTTCCGGAGGTGCCGCACTTCCACGAGTGCGCCTTCGTGCTGCCGAAGCCGGCGAGCGAGGCGATCGCGAAGCTCGCCGAGCAGCGCATCGTCGCCGGCGTGGCGCTGGGCGAGGAGTACCCGTCGCTCGGCGATGCGCTGCTGGTGTGCGTCACCGAGACCAAGACCGACGCCGATCTGGACCTGTTCACCGAGGCGCTCGCCGCCGCCGTCGCCTGATCCGGTCCGACGCTTCGATCTGCGCGAACCCGCGGCGGCGACGTCGCGGGTTCG
>JBEQAM010000091.1:0-7424 GCA_041640375.1 Rehaibacterium sp.
ACGCACTGGCGCATCTTGCCGCGCTGCTCCACGGCCTCGATCTGCCGCCGACGCCGGCCGGTCGGGCGGTGGACTTCGTCAATGCGCTGATCGGCACCGGCTGGCTGGGCGAGCGTTTCGGCCAGGCAGCGTACACCCACCCGGTGATGGGGCCGCTCACGGTCAATCTCAGCACCGCGCGCACCACCGCCGACGGCATCGAGTTGGCGATCAACCTGCGCGCCCCCGCCGGCAAGACGCCGGCACAGCTCGATGCCGAGCTGCGCGCGGCCATCGCCGACTGGGCGCGCTCGCGCGGCATTCCCGCACCGTCGATCCGCAGCGATCTCACCGAGGCCTACTTCCCCGCGCAGGCGCCGCAGGTCGAACCGCTGCTGGCGGTGTTCCGGCATTACACCGGGCAGCGGGACATCGGCCCGGTGAGCATCGGCGGGGCGACGCACGCGCGCTTGCTGCCGAACGCGGTCAACTTCGGGCCGGCGATGCCGGGCGTGCCCTACACCGGGCACTCCGAGCACGAGTACATCACCCGCGAGCAGATGACCCTCAACCTGCGCATGTATACGGCCATGCTGGCCTGGTTGGCGACCTCCGGCGATTGAGGCCGGCGTAGGCGGTGCGTGCCGATGCCGGGACGCCTGCGACGGAAAGCACGGCATAGCCAGGTCGGTACGAGTCTCCTGTCAATCAGAGTCGAGGCATCTTGACGATGAGCAGTTTCCTTCGAAACCTTCTTTCCGGCCTCTGGCTGGCACTGGCCGCGCTGCCATCGTCCGGCTGCGCGCAGTCGCCGGCCAGCTTTCGGCCGACCGTTCCGCCAGCCGTCGAGCCGGTGGCCGGCGAGCGCGACGCCGCGACGATTCTTTCGGACTATGCGCGGGCGTGGCGCGGGAGGCAGGAAATGCCGGTGCTCGATCAGACCGTCGTATTGGGGTTTCGGGTCGCGGACGGAGGGGAGTTCCACGTCGTCCTTCCGCCCGAGGGGGCGGCTGAGTTCGAGACCGGCCTGCCTCCCGAATCACCCGGCTGGGTCGCCACCTTCGAGCTTGATCTGGCCACGCTGCAGCAGCTGGACCGCGGCGAGATCAACGCGCTCACAGCGATGGGCCAGGCGCGCGCCAGCGATCCGATCCCGCTGACGCCGCGCATTGCCCCGGCCTGGACGCCGCAGTTGCGCAGCTTCGTGCTGCCGCTGTTCTTCCATTTCTGGAACCGCGAATGGCCGGAAGTGGTCCGCTTCGGCGAGGGTACGACCCGCGTGGTGCATGGCGCCAACGCCGCGGTGCTCTACTACGACCAGGGTCTGCGCAGCGCCTGGTACCAGATCAAGCCCGGCATGCGCGCCAACGAGAAGGCCGAGGACCAGAGCAACCCGTTCGACTCGCTGCTGATCGTCACGCGTGGCCGGTTGCAGTCGCGGTTGGCGGGTATCGAGCGTGTCCTGCACGAAGGCGAGGCGGTGCTGATCCCGGCTGGCATGAGCCACCAGTTCTGGGCCGGCGACGACGATTACGCGGAGGCTGTCCTGATCATGTTCGGCGGTGGCGCATAGCGGTCCTGGCATCGTGATGCATACGGAGCGGACCTGCTAGTCGCACCGGGCATCGACCCTTGCAGGTTCGAGAACGAAGTAGACGAGGCATTCGCATCATGATGTCAGGCGTGGCGGATCTGGTCTGGACCGTCGGCGACACGGCCGAATTCTGGACTGGCTGTGACCGGGTCACCACACGGGTCGATGCCGTTGCCCTGCCACGCTGGTCCAGCGATGCGATGGGCGCGATCCGGTGGCCCGATCGCCGCATCGCGAGTCGCAGCCAGGAATGGCCATCCGGCACGGGCGGCGATACCGACTGAGGGTCGACGAGCGTCGCGTGCGGCGAAGTGCTGTTGCAGCCCTGCTATCCTGCCGCCTCACCACGGATCGGCTGCATGCACCCACGACTCCCGGTTTCGCGCGTCCGCCTCGCCGCTCTGCTCGGCGCGCTGGCGATGTTCGGCGCCTTCTCCATCGACACGATCTTCCCCGCCTTCCCGGCCATGGCCGCGGATTTCCGCGCCAGCAAGGTGGCGATGCAGCAGACCATCAGCGTCTATCTGTTGGCCTACGCGGCGATGAGCCTGTTCCACGGGCCGATGTCCGATGCCATCGGCCGCAAGCGGGTGATCCTGGCCGGGGTGGCGGTGTTCGTGCTCGCCTCGGTGGGCTGCGCGCTGGCCCCCGACCTGAACACGCTGCTGGCCTTCCGGGTGCTGCAGGGGCTGTCGGCGGGCGTGGGCCTGATCGTCGGCCGGGCGGTGATCCGCGATTGTCTGGAGGGCGAGGACGCGCAGCGGCTGATGAGCCAGGTCACGATGATCTTCGGCATCGCCCCGGCCATCGCCCCGGTCATCGGCGGTTGGATCATCGGTCTCGCCGATTGGCCGGCGATCTTCTGGTTCCTCGCCCTGTTCGGTGCGGCGATCTGGCTGGCGACCGCGCTCTGGCTGCCGGAGACGCATCCACCGGCGCAGCGGCATGCCTTCCATCCCGCGCAGCTATGGCACGGCAACCTCGCCATGCTGCGCAATCGCGCCTTCCTACGGCTGGCGCTGGCCGGCAGCTTCAACTTCGGCGCGCTGTTCCTGTACATCTCGTCGGCGCCGGCCTTCGTGCTCGATCTGCTGCGGCTCGACGAGCAGCAGTTCGCCTGGTTCTTCGTGCCGACCATCTCGGGGATGATGCTGGGCGCGTACACTTCCGGGCGGATGGCCGGCAGGATCAGCGGGCCGCGGCTGGCCTGGCTGGGCTTTGCGGTGTGTGGCCTCGCGGTGGCGGTGAATGTCGGCTACAACCTGCGGGTCGATGTACCCGCGGTGCCCTTCGCAGTGCTGCCGATGATGCTCAACGCCTTCGGCATCGCGCTGGTGTTCCCGATCCTCACGCTGGCCATCCTCGACATGTATCCGCGCCAGCGCGGTGCGGCGTCGAGCCTGCAGGCCTTCATCGGCCTGGGGTTCAATGCGCTGATCGCCGGCCTGGTATCGCCGCTGGTCAGCCACGGCGGCCTGACGCTGGCGCTGACCGCCGGCGGCTTCACCTTCCTGGCCTGGTGGCTGTGGTACGGCTACATGCGCCGCCATCATGTCGTGCCCGCGCCGCCGGCCCAGGCGGCGGCGCTGGAGCCGACCGAGCGCCTGTAGCGCTTCGACGAACGAAAACGGCCGGCGGTTTCCCGCCGGCCGTTCGTGTCGCATCGGCCGAGCCGGATCACCAGCCGCAGGTTTTGCCCTGGTTCTGTTCTTCCAGCCAGGCCTGCAGCGGGGCGAAGTAGTCCAGGATGGCGCTGGCGTCCATCCGCTCGCCGCCGGTGAGCTCCTTGAGCGTCTGCTGCCAGGGCTGGCTCTGGCCCTTCTGCATCATCGCCCAGTACTTCTCGCCGGCTTCCCTGCTGCCGTAGTAGCTGCACTCGTGCAGCGGGCCGGTGTGGCCGCTGGCCTCGCACAGTGCGCGGTAGAACTGGAACTGCAGGATGTGCGAGAGGAAGTAGCGCGTGTAAGGCGTGTTGCCCGGCACGTGGTACTTGGCGCCCGGGTCGAAGAACTCCTCGCCGCGCTCGCCGACCGGGGCCACGCCCTGGTACCTGGCGCGCAGTTCCCACCAGGCCCGGTTGTAGTCCTCGGGCTTGATCGAGCCGTCGAACACACCCCAGCGCCAGCGGTCGATCAGCAGGCCGAACGGCAGGAAGGCGACCTTGTCCAGTGCCAGCTTGAGCTGGGCGTTGATCAGCGCCTCGCGGCTCTGCGGCTGTTCGTCGACCAGCCCGATGCCGGCGAGATACTTCGGGGTCATCGCCAGCACGATGGTGTCGCCGATCGCCTCGTGGAAGCCGTCGTGCGCGCCGGACTGGAAGATCGGCGGCAGATGGTTGTAGGCCAGGTAGTAATAGATGTGGCCGAGCTCGTGGTAGATGGTGGTGAACTCGTCCTCGGTCGGCTCGATGCACATCTTGATGCGCACGTCGCCCTGATAGTTCAGGTCCCAGGCGCTGGCGTGACAGACCACGTCGCGGTCGCGCGGCTTGATGAACTGGGAGCGCTGGTAGAACGACTCGGGCAGCCTGGGCATCCCGAGCGAGACGTAGAAGTCCTCGGCGCGCTCGTTCATCGACTTGGCGATGGCGAGATCGGCCTGGCGGCCCAGTTCGACCTGGTCGGCGGCGGTGGCGGCGCGGCCGAGCGAGGCCAGCAGGCGGTTGTATTCGCCGTCGCGCTGCGCTTTCAGGCGGCTGGTGACGTCGAGGCTGCCGACGCCCCGGTAGGGCTCCAGCACGTCCCAGAGGTTGCCCCACTGCTGCGCCCACATGTTGCCGGTGAGGTGGGCGGGGATCTTGCCGTCCACCGAACCCTTCTCGCCGTACTTCTTCTCCAGCTCGCCGCGTACGTAGCAGTGCAGCTGCTCGTAGAGCGGCCTGACCTGGCCCCACAGGCGGTCGGTCTCGTCGCGGAACTCGGCCGGGTCCATGTCGTAGCCGGCGCGCCACATTTCGCCGGCGTCGGCGAAGCCGAGCTCGCGCGCGCCCTCGTTCACCAGCTCGACGAAGCGGCGGTAATCGTCACGCATCGGTACCGAGATGGAGTGCCAGCCGGCCCAGGCTTCCAGCTGGGCGTCGTAGTCGCGGCTGGTGGCCAGCACGCTCGACAGCTCGCCGATCTGCTTGCAGGTGCTCGGGTCGTCCGGAGTCGGGCAGTAGGTGCCGGCGCCGTACATCCCCTCCATCCGGGTGGCGATCCGGGTCAGCTCGGCGAGCTTGGCCGGGTCCTTCGGCGCCGGCATGGCCGTGGTGAGCTTGAGCAGATGGATGGCGCGTGCGGTCTCGGGCTTGAGTTCGAGGCCGTCGAAGCGCTTGGCCTCTTCGACGAACGCCTTGAGCTGCGCCAGGCTGCGTTCCTGCGCCTTGGCGGCGACCAGTTGCGAGTCGCTGTTGATGTAGGTCGAGGCCAGCCACTGTGCGGAGGCCGATTCGGGATTCATCTGCCGGAAGGTCTCGTTGACCCGGGCCACGAAGGCGTCGGCCTCGGCGGGCGTGGCCGGCGGAGCGGTGTCCTTCGAGCAGCCGGCCAGCAGGCCGGCGGAAATGGCGAGGGCGAGCAGTGCGCGGTGCGTTTTCACGGCGGGCTTCCTTGAACGAGGTGCGCCGGGGATGGCGCAGGGAACCGGCAGGCTAGTGCGCGCGGTGGGGCCGCGCAAGCCGCCGGCTCGCGGAAGCGCAGCAGGCAAGCGCGAGAAAAAGCGAAGCTTCGGCAGGCCGATGCCTTCCCTCGTTTCCCGCTCTCCTCCGCTCGGCTCTCACCTTGGGGGCTCGAGGAGCTTGCCGTTCCCGGCGAGCAGGCCGCGCGCGACCAGGAAGGCGCGGGCATCCTCGGCGTCGTGCTCGAACCAGGCGCGGGCCGAGCCGAGGCGGAAGCTGTAGCCCCAAGCATCCATGTCGGCCATCAGCCGATCGCGGCCGACGCCCGGGAGCCGGTCGGCCAGCAGGATCTGCAGGCAGCAGGTAGCGTCTTCCTCGGCGACCGAATCGGTGGCGTCGGTATGGACGGCCGCGCGCCGTTCCGGCGGCAGCACGATCAGGTGGCAGGCTTCGTGCAGCAGCGAGTGCACGGGCGTGTCGGCGCGCGCGTAGACGGTACTGCCGATCAGGCCGGCCTCGGAATCACCCCAGTAGCTGCCGGGGATCGGCTCGCCGTCGGCGACGCGTTGCAGTGCCAGACCGTAGCGGGCGAGCAGGGCGGCAGGGGCCTCGAACCCGATGTCGCGAAGGCGCAACACGGCCGGTTCGTCCGACGCCTCCGCTGCAGCAGCGGGCACCGCCGCGACCCGCGCGGGCTCGGAGAGGGCGTCGGACGCGCTCGCGGCTGAAGCCGCCCCTGCAATGGACATCGTCCTCAGCCGTTGACGGCGGCGCGGGTTTCTTCCCTGTCCGGCAGCGCGACCGAGATGTCGAGCACGTCGTGGTCGCCGTCCTTGACCAGGTCGACCTTGACCGCGTCGACGTCGACGCTGACGTACTTGCGGATCACTTCCAGCAGCTCGCGCTGCAGCAGCGGCAGGTAGTCCGGGCCGCCGCGGGTGCTGCGTTCCTGCGCCACGATGATTCGCAGCCGCTCCTTGGCGATCGAGGCGGTCTGCTTCTTGCCCTTCAGGAAATCGAAAATGCCCATCGTCCCTCGCTCCTTAAGCGCCGAAGAGCTTCTTGAAGAAGCCCTTCTTCTCGGCCTGGGTGAAACGCATCGGGCGATCCTCGCCGAGCAGGCGGGCGACGGCGTCCTCGTAGGCCTGGCCGGCATCGGACTCCTCGTCCAGGATCACCGGCACACCGGCGTTGGAGGCGTTGAGCACGTCGCCCGACTCCGGGATCACGCCCAGCGTCTTCAGGCCGAGCACCTCCTCGACGTCGGCGATGGAGAGCATCTCGCCCGCCTCGACGCGGGCCGGGCTGTAGCGGGTGAGCAGGAGGAACTCCTGCACGCGTTCGCCGAGCTCGGCCTTGCGGGTCTTGGAGGCCAGCAGGCCGAGGATGCGGTCGGAGTCGCGCACCGAGGACACCTCGGGGTTGACCACGACCACCGCCTGGTCGGCGAAGTACATCGCCAGGAAGGCGCCCTTCTCGATGCC
This sequence comes from Rehaibacterium sp., assembly GCA_041640375.1. Classification (GTDB taxonomy): domain Bacteria; phylum Pseudomonadota; class Gammaproteobacteria; order Xanthomonadales; family Xanthomonadaceae; genus Rehaibacterium. The sequence goes on from JBEQAM010000091.1 coordinate 6,656, forward strand.
GGCCGGCGAGTCGCAGACGATGTAGTCGAAGCCGTCGTCGGACAGGTCGCGCAGCACCTTCTCGACGCCCTCCTTGGTGAGCGCGTCCTTGTCGCGGGTCTGCGAGGCGGCCAGCACGTAGAGGTTGTCGAAGCGCTTGTCCTTGATCAGCGCCTGCCGGAGCGTGGCCTCGCCGTGCACGACGTTGACGAAGTCGTACACCACGCGGCGCTCGCAGCCCATGATCAGGTCGAGGTTGCGCAGGCCGACGTCGAAGTCGATCACGGCGACCTTCTTGCCGCGCTTGGCCAGACCGCAGGCGAGGCTGGCGCTGGTGGTGGTCTTGCCGACACCGCCCTTGCCGGAAGTGACGACGACGATCTTCGCCTGGCGGGCCGGGGTCGAAGCGGTGGCGGCCTCGGCGCGGTCCGGGAGGGTTTCGGTTGCGACGCCTTCGTTCATGGCAGTTCCTCGATCATGATCCTGTCGTTCTCCAGCCGGATCTGCACGGCCTTGCCCTGCAGCGCCTCGGGGAGCTCTTCGAGCACCTTGTAGTGCCCCGCGATGGCCACGAGCTCGGCGTGGAACTCGCGGCAGAAAATGCGTGCGCTAGTGTCGCCTTGCGCGCCGGCCAGGGCGCGGCCGCGCAGGGCGCCGTAGACGTGCACCGAGCCGTCGGCGATCACCTCGGCGCCGGCGCCGACGGTGGCGCAGACGACGATGTCACGCCCCTGGGCGTAGATCTGCTGGCCGGAGCGCACCGGCAGGGTGTGCATGAGGCCGGGGCTGG
>JBEQAM010000092.1:0-7335 GCA_041640375.1 Rehaibacterium sp.
GCACCAGCGCGATCCGCAGCCGCGCCTGGCCGCGCGCCGGGCCGGCCGGCACGCCGCGATACCAGCGCAGGGCCTCGTCAGGCCGCTCCAGATGTTCGGCCAACTGACCGAGCAGCAGCCGCCGCAGCGGATCGGGGCGCTCCGCGCCCGCCGCCTGGATCTCTGCATACAGGGCGGCCAACCCGTCCTTGTCGCCGGCGCGCGACAGGTAGGCCGCGCGGGCGCCGTACGACTCGTCGTCCTGCGGCCCCCGGGCCAGCGCCTCGGCGGCCGCGCGCGGGTCGCCGAGGCGATCGAACTCGCCGGCCGCGGCCAGTCGCAGTGCGGTGTCCTCGCCGGCATGCTGCAGGATGCGCTCGATCGCCGCCCGTGCCCCCTCTTCGTCGCCGGCCTGACGCAGCTGGCCGGCCTTGAGCAGCCAGGCGCGCGGTTCATCCGGGAAGCGCGCCACCACCCGCTCGACCACCCGCAGCGACAGCTCGCGATGGCCCAACCGCTGCGCCAGACCGCCGAAGGACAGCCAGGCCTGCAGCTCGTCGGGCAAGGCATCGGCTTCGAGCAGGCGGGTCATGACACCATGCGTGGTGTCGGCGGCGCCGGCGGCGACCAGCGCCTGCATGGCGCGCCGCCAGCCATCATCGCCCGGTTGCCGGTAGAGCTGCCTGAGCGCCTCGAAAGCCTGGTCGGTCTGTCCCTGCCGCAGCGCCAGGGTGGCGTGGGCCGCCTGCGCGCCCTGCGACTGCGGGTCGAGCGCCAGCCAGCGCTCCAGCGCCGCCGCGGCCAGCTCGGTCCGGTTGGCGAGCAGCGCCACCTGGGTGGCCCGCTCGGCCACCGCCGCATCCCCGGTCGCGGTGGCCGCGCCGAGATAGCGTTCGGCCGCCTCCGACAGACGCCCGGCCTGCAGCGCGAACTCGCCGGCGAGAACCCCCTCCAGCGCGCCCCCGGAGTCGGCCTTGGCCGGCGGCTGGGCGGATGCCGCCAGGGAGGCCAGCAGGCTGGCCGCGAGCAGCGACAGCAAATGCTTGAATTTGCGCAAAGTCATGGCTCCGGGGGCGCCACCGGCTAGAATTCGTGCCGGACACTCATCACTTCGGGAAGCTTACCGCATCCCTTCCTGCGCGCATGGCGCTGATCAGCCTCGGCCTCAACCATCAGACCGCCCCCGTCGCGCTGCGCGAGCGGGTGGCCTTCGCGCCCGACGCCATGCCGGACGCGCTGCGTTCGCTGCTGTCCGTGCCCGGCGTGCAGGAGGCCGCCCTGCTGTCCACCTGCAACCGCACCGAGCTGTACGCCAGCGTCGAGGACGGCGCCGAGACGCGCGCGCTGCAATGGCTGGCCGACCATCACGCGCTCGGTCGCGACGCACTGGAAACCTACCTGTACCGGCACGTCGACGCCGAGGCCGTGCGTCATCTGTTCCGCGTCGCCACCGGACTGGACTCGCTGGTGCTGGGCGAGCCGCAGATCCTCGGCCAGGTCAAGGACGCCTGGCTGGCCGCGCGCGCGGCCGGCGCCCTCAAGACGCCCCTCGACCGGCTGTTCCAGCACTGCTTCTCGGTGGCCAAGCGGGTGCGCACCGACACCCGCATCGGTACCGCGCCGGTGTCGGTGGCCTTCGCCGCCGTACGCCTCGCCCAGCAGGTGTTCTCCGAACTGGACCAGGCCACGGTGATGCTGATCGGCGCCGGCGACACCATCGAACTGGCCGCGCGCCATCTGGTCGATGCCAAGGCCCGACGGCTGCTGGTCGCCAACCGGACCCTCGAGCACGCCCAGGCACTGGCCAGCCGCTTCGGCGGCTACGCCCTGCCACTCACCGACCTGCCACAGCATCTGACCGAGGCCGACATCGTGATCTCGGCCACCGCCAGCCGCGAGCCGGTCCTGCACCGGCCCCAGGTCGAGCAGGCGCTGGCTGCGCGCAGGCACCGGCCGATGTTCATGCTCGACCTGGCCGTGCCGCGCGACATCGAGCCGGCGGTGGCCGAACTCGGCGATGTCTATCTCTACACCGTCGACGACCTCGAACAGGTCATCGAAGAAAACCGCCGCTCGCGCCGCGAGGCCGCCGCCGAAGCCGAGGCCATCATCGAGCTGCAGGTCGAGCACTTCATGGCCTGGTGGCGGGGCGCTGCCCGCCAGGACACGCTCAAGAAGCTGCGCGCGCGCAGCGAACTCACCCGCGCCGAGGTGCTGGAGAAGGCCCGCCAGCAGCTCGCCCAGGGGCGTGACCCGCAGGCGGTACTGGACTTCCTCGCCCATACGCTCACCAACAAGCTGCTGCATGCACCGACCAGCGCGCTGCGCCAGGCCGCCCTCTCCGGCGACCTGGACCTGCTGCGCGCCGCCGAGCGGCTGTTCGACGCTCAAGACACGCCCCTGCCCGATGACGCCCAATCTCCGCCGCAAGCTTGATGCCCTTGCCGAACGCCGCGAGGAGGTCGGGCGGCTGCTGGCCGAGCCGGACGTCCTCGCCGACGGCAAGCGCTTCCGCGACCTCTCGCGCGAGTACGCCCAGCTCGAACCGCTCGCCGCGGCCCTGACAGCCTACGACCAGGCCCAGCGCGACCTCGCCGCCGCCGAAGCCATGCTGCGCGACCCGGAGATGCGCGAGCTGGCCGAGGAGGAAATCCCCGCCGCCCGCGAACGACTGGAGAAGCTCGAACACGAACTCGGCCTGCTGCTGATCCCGAAGGATCCGCGCGACGAGGCCAACCTGTTCCTCGAAATCCGCGCCGGCACCGGCGGCGACGAGGCGGCGATCTTCGCCGGCGACCTGTTCCGCATGTACGCCCGCTACGCCGAGCGCCGGCGCTGGCAGGTCGAAGTACTCTCGGCCAGCGAGGGCGAGCACGGCGGCTACAAGGAGATCATCGCCCGCATCGAGGGCCGCGGCGCCTACTCGCGGCTGAAGTTCGAATCCGGCACCCACCGTGTGCAGCGCGTGCCGGCGACCGAGTCGCAGGGGCGCATCCACACCTCGGCGGCGACGGTGGCGATCCTGCCCGAGCTGGACGAGGTCGACGACATCGACCTGCGCGATGCCGACCTCAAGATTGATACCTTCCGCGCCTCCGGCGCCGGCGGCCAGCACGTCAACAAGACCGACTCGGCGATCCGCATCACCCACCTGCCGACCGGCATCGTGGTCGAGTGCCAGGACGAGCGCAGCCAGCACAAGAACCGCGCCCGCGCCTTGTCGCTGCTCAAGGCGCGCCTGCTGGACGAGGAGCGGGCGAAGCAGACCGCCGCCCAGGCCGCCTCGCGCCGGCTGCAGGTCGGCAGCGGTGACCGCAGCCAACGCATCCGCACCTACAACTTTCCGCAGGGCCGTATCACCGACCACCGCGTCGAGGGTCTTACCCTGTATCGGTTGCCGGAAGTGATGGAAGGCGACCTCGACGAACTGATCGACCGCCTCACCGTCGAACACCAGGCCGACGAACTCAAACTGCTCACCGAAGCGGCCTGAACCGCACAGGACACCCGCCATGAGCGCCACCGCCGACTTCGTCCCGCTGAACCTGTGCGTGCTGACCGTCTCCGACACCCGTACCGCGGAGAACGACGGCTCCGGCGACTACCTCGCCGCCGCGCTGACCGACGCCGGCCACCGGCTGGTCGAACGTGCGCTGCTGCCCGACGACATCTACCGACTGCGCGCGCTGGTCTCGAAATGGATCGCCGACGAGGGCGTCGATGGGGTGCTGGTCACCGGCGGCACCGGCTTCACCGGCCGCGATTCGACGCCGGAGGCGCTGCTGCCGCTGCTGGACAAGCCGATGCCCGGCTTCGGCGAGCTGTTCCGTGCGATCAGCGTCGAGGAGATCGGTACCAGTGCGCTGCAGTCGCGCGCCTTCGCCGGCATCGCCAACGGCACCTTCGTGTTCTGCCTGCCCGGCTCGACCTCGGCCTGCCGCACCGGCTGGGAGCGACTGATCCGTGCCCAGCTCGACGCCCGTACGCGTCCCTGCAATCTCGCCGGCCTGCGGCCGCGGCTGCGCGAACGCTGACCGGCAGCGAAGGAGCCGCGCGATGAAGAAGAAGGATTACGAAGCCCACCTCGAACCGCTGCAGCTCGAACTCAACCAACTCGCCCGCTGGCTGCAGCACACCGGCAAGCGGCTGGTCGTGCTGCTGGAGGGCCGCGACACCGCCGGCAAGGGCGGCACCATCAACGCCATCACCGCCACCCTCAATCCGCGCCAGGTGCATGTGGTGGCGCTGGCCAAGCCGACCGAGCGCGAGCGCGGTCAGTGGTACTTCCAGCGCTATGTGGAGCATCTGCCCGCCGCCGGCGAGATCGCGCTGTTCGACCGCAGCTGGTACAACCGCGCCGGCGTGGAGCGAGTGATGGGCTTCTGCAGCGAGGACGAGTACGCGCGCTTCCTGAAGCAGGCACCGGTGTTCGAGAAGATGCTGGTCGAGGATGGCATCCTGCTGTTCAAGTACTGGCTGGCGGTGGACCAGGCGCAACAGGAGGCACGCTTCGCCGAGCGCGCCGCCGATCCGCGCAAGCGCTGGAAGCTCTCCCCGATCGATCTTGCCGCGCGCGAGAAATACCGCGAATACGGTCGTGCACGCGATGCGATGTTCCAGGCCACCCATACCCGCCATGCCCCTTGGCACGTGGTCGATTTCAACGACCAGCGGCGCGGCCGGCTGACCCTGATCCGCCACCTGCTCGACCACCTGCCCGACCTGCGCTTGCCCGAGTCGCGACTGGAGCTGCCCCCGCTCAAGGGCAAGCCGGCGCGCGAGCGTTTCACCGGACCGGTCAAGCCGATCCGGTCGCGGTATTGAGGCCGGGGCCCGGGACTCGGGACCCGGGAAAAAGCATCGAGGCATCGCGCTCCCCGGCGCGAGCCCCGCCCTGCGTGACTACGGTTTCGACACCGCCATCGCCAGCGGCGCCGGCCACTGCACTTTTTGCCCGGGCTGCAGACGCTCGCCGCCGCGCACGACCAGCAGATCGCCGGGATTGATGCCGCCGCCGACCTCGACGAAACCGTCCTGCGCCTGGCCGACCTCGACCGGCACGCGCTCGGCCGTCGCGTCACTGGTCACCCGCATCACGAACGCGCCCGCGCGGCGCAGCACCAATGCATCGCGCGGCACCGCCACCGCGCCGTGCGGTGCGGCGCTCGGCAGGCCCACCTCCACCGGCACACCGACCGTCAACGACGGATCGTCCAGCGCCACCCGCAGCTCGAGCTGGCGCGATGTCTCGTCGCCGACCGGCACCAGCGCGGTGACGCGCCGCTCGCGGGTGGCGTCGCCGACGCGCAGCGACACCGGCGTATCCGCCGCCAACCGCCCGGCCAGCTCGACCGGCGCGCGAACGCGCACTTCCAGCGCCTGCGGATTGACCAGGCGCACCACCGGCGCACCGGTACCGAGGTACTCGCCGCGCTGGGTGAAGCGCTCGGCCACCACGCCGTCGAACGGCGCGCGCACCACCGACTGGCTCAACTGGTGGCGGGTCTGCGCCAGCGCGACCCGGGCACGGGCCAGCTCCTGTTCCAGCACGCGCTGCTCCGAACGCGCCTGGTCGAGCTGCGCACCGGCGATGTTCGCCTGCGCCGCCAGCCGCTCATAGCGCACCGCCTGTGCAGCGGCATAGTCGAACTGCGCCTGGATGCGCGCCAGGTTGGCCTGGTCGTCCTGCTCGCGCAGGCGCAGCGCGGCATCGTCGAGTCGCGCCAGGGCTTCGCCCCGGCGCACGTGCTGGCCGACCCCGGCCACCGCGACCACCCGGCCGCCCAGCTCGCTGGCCACGCGCGCATCCTCGCGACTGACCACGCTGCCGGGCGCCCAGTGCTGCGGCGCGAATTCGAGCTTGACCGCTTCGGCCACTTCGACCATGACCCGCGGCGGCTCCCGAGGCGGGGGTGGTGTCTGCGCATCGACCCGCAGCGCGAGGCTGCCGGTGGCGATCGCCGCGGCAACGCCGGCGACGAGCAGCAGTCGGGTCAGGGAACGCATGGGATGTCTCCTCGCGGGAATCAAGGGGAAGTACGTTGCGCCGCCACGAACGCCGGCCCGCCGGACGTGACGGCCGACGCACCGCGCAACGAGGCCGCCAGCCGCAACAGTGCCGGCACCAGCACGATGGTGAAGACCAGGCTCAGGCCGATGCCGCCGACGGTGACGGCGGCCAGACCGCGATAGATGATCGCGCCCGGCCCCGGATTGACCGCCATCGGCAGCGCGCCGAACACCCCGGTGAGCGTGGCGATCAGGATCGGCCGCAGGCGCTGGCCGAGTGCCTGCGCAAGGGCATCGTCGAGCCCCAGCCCTTCGCCCTGCGCGGCACGGGCCTGCGCCACCAGCAGGATGGCGTTGTTGATGACCATGCCGAGCAGCATGATGAAGCCGATCATCGACAGCAGATCGAGCGTCTGCGTGGTCGCCAGGCCGAGCGCGCGCAGGCCGAGCACGCCGCCGAGCAGCGCCATCGGCAGGGTCAGCATCACGAAGGCGCTGTCCCGGAGCGAGCGGAACATCGCCGCCATCAGCGCGAACAGCACCAGCAGTGCCATGGCGAAGTTTCCGCCCATCGTCCGCACGACCCCGCCGAGCCGATCGGCGCTGCCGGACACGCGTACGCCGGCATCCGGGGGCAGCGCCTCGCGCAGGGCCGGCACGATCTCGCCATCGACGATCTCCAGCGCCTCCTCCAGCGACATGCTGGCGGGCGGATCGACGGTCAGCGTCACCGTGCGCCGACGATCCACGCGACGCAGTTGGCTGGGCGCCAGCGTGGTGTCGATCTCGGCCAGCTCGCCGAGCGTGAGCACGCCACCGAACGGCGTCGCCAGCGGCACCTGGGCGAAACGCTCGGGGGCATCACCGCGATCACTGCGCAGGATGATCGGCAGCCGCCGGTCACCATCGAAGTGCTCGCCCAGCCACAGGCCCTCGCCCAGCACCCGGACCACGTTGCCGAGGTCCGGGCGGCGCCAACCGACTTCGGCCAGGCGGCGGTCGTTGGCGGTCACGCGCAGTTCCGGCTCGATCGCGTCGGTGTTGGGGAAGGCCTGTACATTGGCGCCAGGGAAGCGCTCGCCGAGCAATGCGCGGCCGCGCTCGGCGGCGGTGTTGAGCGCGTCGCCATCGCCGTGCTGCAGATGGATGGCGATCGCGCGCGTGGAGCCGCCGAAGCCGCCGAACAGCTGGCCCTCGGCCGCGAAGGCGCGCGTATCGGGCAGGCCGCGCACGATCTCCTCACGCACCACGCGTTCCAGCTCGCCGATCTGCGACGGGTCGACCACGCGCGCCCCGAGCGTACCGCCGTTCGGCCACAGGTTGAGATACCAGTTCAGTTGCTCAGCT
>JBEQAM010000093.1:0-7295 GCA_041640375.1 Rehaibacterium sp.
CGGTCCACAGACTGGCGGCCAAACCGTAGGGCGTGGCATTGGCGAGCGCCAGTGCCTGGTCCTCGCCATCGAAGGGCTGCAAGGTGACCACCGGGCCGAAGATCTCCTCGCTGTTGGTGCGGCAAGCGGGGCCAAGCCCCTCGATCACGGTCGGGGCGATGAACCAGCCGTCGGCGCAGCGGCCGGCGGGCTTCACTGCCTCGCCACCGCACAGGATGCGCCCGCCTTCGGCGCGGGCGACATCGAGGCACTGCATCACCTTGTCGAAATGCGCTTGCGACACCAGCGGTCCCATGCCGGTGGCCGGATCCCGCGGGTCGCCGACGCGCAGGGCCCGCGCCCGCTCGACGAAGGCATCGCGGAACTCATCGTAGAAGCGGCGCTCGATGAGGATGCGCGAGCCGCACAGGCAGATCTGGCCGGCGTTCTGGAAGGCCGAGCGGACGACGGTGTCGAGCAGCCTGTCGCGCGGGGCGTCGGCGAAGATCACGGTCGGATTCTTGCCGCCGAGTTCCAGCGAGACCTTCTTCAGCGCCGGTCCGCAGTGGGCGGCGATGGTGCGGCCGACCGCGGTGCTGCCGGTGAAGGAGACCGCCTTGACGCCCGGATGCTCGATCAGCGCCTGCCCAGCCTTCAGGCCGAGACCATGGACGATGTTGAGCACGCCGGCGGGGAAGCCGGCCTCGCGCGCCAGCTCGCCCAGCATCCAGGCCGTCACCGGCGTGACCTCGCTGGGCTTGCCGACCACGCAATTGCCGGCCGCCAGCGCGGGCGCGATCTTCCAGGTGAACAGGTACAGCGGCAGGTTCCAGGGCGAGATGCCGCCGACCACGCCCAGCGGTTGGCGCAGGGTGTAGTTGAGGCCGGCCTGGCCGTGATGGCACTCGCTGGCGAATTGTGTGGCCGCCGCGGCGAAAAAGCGCAGGTTGCTGACCGCGCGCGGGATCTCGACCTCGCGTGCGAGCCGCAGCGGCTTGCCGCCGTCGCGCGATTCGGCCTCGGCGAAGTCGTCCAGTCGTGCCTCCAGCGCGTCGGCGAGCCGATGCAGCCAGGCGGCGCGCTCGCTGGCGGGCAGGGCCGACCAGGCGGGGAAGGCCTGCGCGGCGGCGGTGACGGCCGCTTCGACATCGCGCGCGTCGCCGTCCGGAACCTCGGCGAAGACCCGGCCGGTGGCAGGTTCGTGGACGGGAAGCCAGGCGGCGGAGGCCGGCGGGCGGGCGAGGCCGCCGATGTGGTGCGTCAGGCGCAGGGTCATCCACCAAGCTTAACCGTCGGGCCCTCCGTACGGACAGGTTTTGCCCGGGCGGGAGCCTGGGCGCGGATTGCATGGCACGCGGTGCCGCGCTGCCCGGCTACAGCGAGCGGGTGCGGCCGCCGTCGACGGGCAGGTTGACGCCGTTGATGTAGGCCGCGGCCGGCGAGCACAGGAAGGCGATGGCGGCGGCGGTTTCCTCCGGCCTGCCGAAGCGGCCGGCTGGCACGCCGGCCAGCATGCCTTCGGCGATTTCGTCCTCGCGCTTGCCGCTGGCCTGGGCATTGGCGGTGATCAGCCCGGCCAGACGCCCGGTCTCGGTGAAGCCGGGCAGCACGTTGTTGACGGTGATGCCGAACGGCGCCAGCTCGCTGGCCAGCGTCTTCGCCCAGCTCGCGACCGCGCCGCGCACGGTGTTGGAGACGCCGAGGTTGGCGATCGGCTCCTTCACCGAGGTCGATATGACGTTCACCAGACGGCCATAGCCGGCGGTCTTCATACCGCCGAGCACGGCCTGGAGCATGACCTGGCCGCCGATCAGGTGGCGGCGGAAGGCGGCGAGGTAGGCCTCGGTCTCGGCGCGGTGCGCCGGACCGGCCGGCGGGCCGGCGCTGTTGTTGACGAGGATTTGCACCGGATCGGCGACGACCAGCGCCTCGACCTTGGCCTTGAGCGCGGCGGTGTCGTCCATGTCCACGGCGATCCAGCCGTGGCGCTGGGTCGGCCGCAGACGGGGCAGTGCGGCGGCGACTTCGCGCAGGACCTGCTCGCGGCGCGCCAGCACGGTGACGTCGGCGCCGAGCAGGGCCAGTTCATGCGCGGTGGCGCGGCCGATGCCTTCGGACGCGCCGCAGACCAGGGCGTGCTTGCCGGTGAGGTTCAGGTCCATCGTGACTTCACTCCGTGCTGCGTCGGGCCAGCCGGTCGAGCATGAGGGCGGCGACCTGTCGTGGATGGTCGCCCGGCAATGCCTGCAGGGCGGTGGCTGCGTTGCGGACGTTGGCTTCCGGATGGTTCTGGCTGAGCTTGAACTTCAGTTCGATGCGCTTGGCGCGGAAGCGGAAGCCGACGATACCGCGCAGCTGCGAGACATGATCGGGGCGGTCGTGCTCGAAACGCCAGTCGCTGCCTACGCTGGCTTCGAAACGCAGGCTCAGACGGTCGACCAGATCGGCCAGTGCGGCGCTGTCGTCGAAGGTTTCCAGCGTGCCGTACAGGTGCGCGACGGCGTAGTTCCAGGTCGGCACGCGCGGCAGGTCCTTCTTGTCCGGATACCAGCCCGGTGAGATGTAGGCGTGCGGGCCGTGGACGATGGCCAGCGCCGGGCCGGCGTGCTGGGCCTGCGGGTTGGGGCGGGCCCAGTGCCCTTCGAGCAGCACCTGGTCGCCCGCGCGCCGGTACAGCACTGGCAGGTGGCTGGCGAAGGGCAGGCCGTCGCTGCCGCTGGTGATCAGGCTGACGAAGGGGTCGCGTTCGACCAGCCGGTCGAGTCCGGCGAGGTCGGCTTCGGCGAAGGCGCGGGGCATGTACATCGGCGCGGGCCGGGGCGTGTCAGTGCTTGCGCGGTGGGGTCTGGACCATCAGTTCGCGCAGGGCCTCGTCGCTCTCGGCCTGCGGTGGCGAGACGGTGGCGAGGTCAAAGCCCAGCGCGCGGGCGTCGTCCTCGTCCAGTCCGTCGTAGGCGAAGAAGTCGGCATCCAGCAGCGCCGCGTGGGCGCTGTCCTGGCTGTCGTAGGTCAGGGTGTTGCCGTCGCAGTCGAAGACCTCGGCCGTGCCGCTGTCGAGCACGCGCAGGCGCGCCCAGACCAGCGTCGTGCCCAGCGAGGCCACCCACCATTGATCGTTCATCGTGTCTCTCGGGTCTGTGTCAGTGACGCCGGCGCCCCCGCAATGCCGGGCCGGGGATGGCGGACAAGCATCGCAGCATCGCCATCCGCGTGAAAGCGGGGGCGCCTGAGATACGAGTTTGCGGGCAAGTCCCGCGATTCCCGCTGTCGCGGGGATGACGTTTCTGAAACGCTCTTTCCCGAGTCCAGGACCTCAAACCGCCCGCCACACCAGCCAGGCCAGCACGCCGGCGGCGCCCAGCAGGCAGGTGGCGAGCAGCCAGCGTGCCGGCGTCGCCAGCGTCGGCAATACCGGGTCGCCGTGGTAGCGGTAGCGCGCCGCGAGGATCCAGCGCAGGAAGGCCGGATCGAAGGCCGACTCGCCGACCACTCGCTGCCGGTCCTGCAGGTGGCGGTAGGTGAGCGGCCCGAAGATGGCGTAACCGCTCAGTCCGGAGATGGCCAGGGCCAGGGCGATCAGCAGCCAGAGCAGTTCCGCCATCGCGCCGCCCTCTTAGAAGGTGGCGTGGCCGGGGGCGCGCGGGTAGGGGATGGCGTCGCGGATGTTGCTCAGACCGCAGACGTACACCACCAGCCGCTCGAAGCCGAGGCCGAAGCCGGCGTGCGGCACCGTGCCGTAACGGCGGAGGTCGCGGTACCACTGGTACTGCGCCGGATCCAGGCCGAACTGCGCCATGCGCGCGTCGAGCACGTCCAGCCGCTCCTCGCGCTGCGAGCCGCCAATGATCTCGCCGATGCCCGGGGCCAGCACGTCCATCGCGGCGACCGTCCTGCCGTCGTCGTTCAGGCGCATGTAGAAGGCCTTGATCTGCTCGGGGTAGTTCATCACCACCACCGGGCGGCCGACGTGCTCCTCGGTCAGCCAGCGCTCGTGCTCGGTCTGCAGGTCCAGGCCCCACTCGACCGGGAACTCGAACTTCTTCCCCGACTTCTGCAGCAGCGTGATCGCCTCGGAATAGTCGATGCGCTCGAACGGCGAGGCGAGGAAGTTCTCCAGCCGCGCGATCGCGTTCTTCTCGACCCGTTCGACGATGAACTTCATGTCGTCCATGCGCTCGTCGAGCACGGTGCGGAACAGATGCTTGAGGAAGGCCTCGGCCAGGTTGGCGTCGTCGTTCAGGTCGGCGAAGGCGATTTCCGGCTCGATCATCCAGAACTCGGCCAGGTGGCGCGCGGTGTTGGAGTTCTCGGCGCGGAAGGTCGGGCCGAAGGTGTAGACCTTGCTCAGCGCCAGACAGTAGGCCTCGACGTTGAGCTGGCCCGAGACGGTGAGAAAGGCTTCCTTGCCGAAAAAGTCGCGCGAGAAATCCACCTCGCCCTCGTCGTCGCGCGGCAGGTTGGCCAGGTCGAGGGTGGATACGCGGAACATCTGTCCGGCGCCCTCGGCATCGGAGGTGGTGATGATCGGCGTGTTGATCCAGAAGAAGCCGTTCTCATGGAAGAACCGATGCACCGCCTGCGCCAGGCAGTGGCGGATGCGGGTGATCGCGCCGAACAGGTTGGTGCGCGGACGCAGATGGGCGACCTCGCGCAGGAACTCCAGCGAGTGCGGCTTGGGCTGGATCGGGTAGGTCTCCGGGTCGTCGACCCAGCCGACCACCTCGATCCGGCTCGCTTGCACCTCGAACGCCTGCCCCTGGCCCTGCGAGGGGGTGAGCGTGCCGGTGGCGATCACGGCGCAACCGGAGGTGAGGTGGCGGACTTCGTCCTCGTAATTGGGCAGCGTGTTCGGCGCCACGACCTGGATCGGGTCGAAGCAGGAGCCGTCGCTGAGATTGACGAAGCTCAGACCCGCCTTGGAATCGCGCCGGGTACGCACCCAGCCGCGCACCGTGATCTCGCTGCCCGGGGCGACCGCCCCCGACAGCGCCTGCTGGACGCTGACCACCGCCATGCCTTGAATCTCCGGGAAGTTGGCTCCACCTGACAGCAGGTGGACAAGCGCCGTAGCATAGCGGATGAGCGGGCCGGGCTTCATGCGCCCGCCCTATAATCCGGCTCGCAACCCATCCTGACCGAAACACCGCACGATGGCCATCACCCTGACCCCTGCCGCGCTCGATCATGTCCGCCGTTTCCTGGCCCGGTCTCCGCGTGCCGCCGGCCTGCGCTTCGGTGTCAAGCGCACCGGCTGTTCGGGCTGGGGTTACGTGGTGGACATCGCCGACGCGCGCCGCGAGGGCGATACCGCGTTCGAGTTCGAGGGCGTCACGATCCTGGTCGACGCGGACAGCCTGCCGCTGGTGGACGGGACCCGCATCGACTACGTGCGCCAGGGACTGAACCACCAGTTCGCGTTCGAGAATCCCAACGTGGCCGCGGCCTGCGGCTGCGGCGAGAGCTTCACCACCGACGCGGCGGCCTGAGCCCGCTTCAGCCCGGCAGACCGAACAGCCGCGCCGCGTTCGCGGTGGTCGCCTCGGCGATCCGCTCCTCGCTCTCCCCGCGCAGCGCCGCCACCGCCCGCAGCACGTCGCGCAGGCGGGCCGGCTCGTTGCGCCGGCCGCGCCAGCCGGCGTCGGGCTGGTCGGGCGAATCGGTTTCCAGCAGCAGTTGCTCCAGCGGCATGGTGGCGACCAGCCGGCGCAGGCGCCGGGCGCGCTCGTACGTGACCGGCCCGCCGATGCCGAGATAGAAGCCCAATTGCCAGAGCTGCCGTGCCTGCTCCGGGCTGCCGGAGTAACTGTGCACCACGCCGCGCAGGCCGCCGAGGCGGCGCAGGGTGGCGATCGTTTCCTCCACGGCGCGGCGCGCGTGCAGGATCACCGGCAGCCCGAAGTCGCGGGCGATTTCCAGTTGGCGGACGAAGTAGTGCCGCTGGGCGTCGGCATCGAGCCCTTCGACGTGGAAATCCAGCCCGCATTCGCCCACCGCCACCGGGCGTTCGCGTTCGATCCAGCCGGGCAGGGCGTCGAGGTGTTCGGGGCGATGCGCCGGCAGATACATCGGGTGCAGGCCGTAGGCGGCATGCAGGCCGGGATGCGCCTGGCACACCGCCCTGAGCCTGGGCCAGGTCGCCGCCTCCACTGCCGGCACGACTTGTGCCGCCACGCCGGCCGCGCGCGCGCGGGCCAGGGCTTCGGCGCGGTCGGCGTCGAAGTCGGCGACGTCGAAGTGGCTGTGGCTATCGATCAGTCGCATCGCCGGGGGACCGTTTGCGTCGCCGCAGCGAGCCCAGCAGCAGGGTGGCCAGACCGAGCAGCAGTTCGTCGATCAGCGGAATCGGATCGGGGATGAACAGGTTCGCCACGAACAGGGTCGCGGTCACGAAGAACAGCGTCGGAAAACGCAGCCGGCGGGCGAAACGCAACAGCGGGACGAGCAGCGGATTCGGCACGACACGGTCCTGACGGGAGTGGGGGCAGAATAGCCATAAGCGCCTGCCGGCTGGAACCTGAACGTCGTTCAGAATCAATTGGACTGCGTTCAGCTTGCCCTTGCTGGAATGGCGTGGCATCCGACAGCGGGCAGGGCCCGCCTCAAGGGAGGACACCATGAACAAGACGCTTGTTGTGGCCATCGCGGCAGTGCTCGCGGGCGGCGTCGCCTTCGCGGCCTACCAGCGCATCAACCAGGGCGAGTACGCCGAGGTCGTCGAGGTCACGCCGGTCACCGAGCGCGTGCAGTTGTTCGCTGACGTGGTCAGCGCCACGCCGGTGACCCAGACCATCGAGGGCAATCGTGAGGTCTGCGAGGACCGTGTCGTCGAGTACGAAGTGCAGCCCAAGGACCCGAACAAGGTCACCGGCACGGTGGCTGGCGCGGTCGTCGGCGGCCTGATCGGCAACCAGGTCGGCGGCGGCAGCGGCCGTAAGCTGGCCACGGTGGCCGGTGCGGCGGGCGGCGCCTATGCCGGCCGCAAGATCCAGGAGAGCCGGCAGGAGCGCCGCGTCGAAACCCGCACCGAGCGGGTCTGCCAGATGGTGACCGAGCCGCAGACCAGGACCATTGGTTACGACGTGACCTACAACCTGGATGGCCAGGTCGGCCAGATGCGCACCGAGAAGAAACCGGGCAAGCGCCTGCCGATGGGCGAGAAGGACCAGATCGTCGGCTACGACGTGACCTGGCGCTACAAGGACCAGGTCGGCACGATCCGCATGGACGAGGAGCCGGGCAAGCGTCTGCCGGTGGAGAACGGGATGGTCATCGTGGCCCAGGGCAGCGGCAAGGGCTAACGCCCACCCACATCGCAC